>NZ_QUGV01000008.1:199047-201751 GCF_003479205.1 Parabacteroides sp. AF17-28
TATTAGTTACGTCATAAAGCGTATTGGATTCCGTATAAAACGGATCCGCCTTTTCCAACGCCACCTCGAACGGGGCGCAAGGATCATATTCTTCCTCATCGTCGTCCCCACAGGACGCAAACCCGCTGCAAAACGAGAGCAGCAGGCAGAGGAGCATTATTAAATTGATATTTTCTTTTCTCATTGCAAAACTATTTTATAAGTTGAATCTTTGATTTTGACGAGATAAAATCCCGCCTTCGAATTACTAAGATCGACTGTTGTAGTCGAATAGACAGTCCCGGCCCGAACTGGTAAACCGGATATTACAACTCCGCGGATCGGAAGAGATCGGCACCACTCCGGAAAAAAACGTGTCTCTATCTGGGCAAAAGCATTCGTAAACCCAACGCAAAATAAAGACAAATAGAAGATAAATTTTAGAGTTTTCATAAGCCGATAGAATTCAAAGGTTCGAAACTTCTGCAAGTTATAAAAAAACGAACAAATAAACTCCTTTTATTCCTTTATTTTCAAGGAATAATCCTACCTTAGCAATGGGAAAAGTAACAAAATGTTTTTTTGGGTTTCAGCGGAGCCTCCGCTTGATACGATTTGTATCTTTTTAATCAAGAAGAGGCTCCGTTGACTGGCGGCTCAGGCAGCAGCGACAGACCGGGAAAAGGGCTCACCTGCTAATCATTGGGGATAAATTAATTCATTATTTGCCAAAAGTGAGCTATCCCGTTCCCGCGCTCCGACGCGGGATCGCAAAGGAACAGGTTTTATCCTAAACTGGTAAATGATGATTTATGGGTCTGTAGAGATGCATGCCTGTACATCTCTACTCGTGCCGCAGGCTATTTTGCGATCCCGCGTCGGAGCGCGGGAACGAGGTAGTTCACTTTTTCTTTCTAATGAACTA
This sequence comes from Parabacteroides sp. AF17-28, assembly GCF_003479205.1. NCBI lineage: Bacteria > Pseudomonadati > Bacteroidota > Bacteroidia > Bacteroidales > Tannerellaceae > Parabacteroides > Parabacteroides sp. AF17-28. Next base: position 199,952 of record NZ_QUGV01000008.1, read on the forward strand.
AATTTATCTTCGTCGGCTCACAACCAGCATTCCTAAGAGTACTTAACCTCCCAATTATGCTTTTTAGCCAACTTGATTACTAATCTTTTTTCTCTTTCTTCTATTTGTTGTAAATACTTTTCTTGTCCAAATTCCACATATTCGCTTCCGTGGACAAGTGTATTATAGAAGATTATCGCAAGTTTACGGCTGACAGCGACAATGGCCTTGCCTGTACCTATTCGTGGTACAACTCTCCGGTAAAAAGCGGCGAGTGCTGATTTCCCTCTGGAGATAGATGGCACGACCTTTTTAAACGCCTGAGCCGCGGAACTTTTCACACGATCCGTTTTCGTAGAGATGATTTCTCCGCCGGTAATCTGGTTACGAGGGACAAACCCCAGATACGAGGCAAAGTGATTACAAGTGGGGAACTTGCTCATATCAGCTCCGACTTCCGCTATGATCTGTAATACCGTATTAGGTTGTAATCCGGTTATAGCAGTCATGTCAGTACCTAAAATATGATAAAGCATATCCTGCAAATCCTTTTCGGAACGGATATCATTTTTATTTTTCTTCCGATACTTCGGTTTCTTTTCCTCTGTTTCTTCTACTTTTTCTTTTTTAAGAGGAAACTCTTCCAACAAGTCTGTTATCTGGCTATCGATCTCTGTCAGTTTATTATCAAAGAAAGAAAATGCATCGTAATTCGTTTTTAACAGGAAGAGCTGGTCCTCTTTGTAATAACCGTTTAGGGACTCGGCTATCTCGTCTTCCGTATATTTACAACGTCCACTACGCAATGAGGCTAACTTGTGAGGATCACGTTCCCCTTCCAGGATGGCACGGATTATAGACATTCCTGTTTTACCCATAATGTCATCCAGCACATTATTTAAAAGCAGATTCATTTTCGTTAGCGCCTTTTGCATTCGACAAACATATCGGCTTCTATCTTTTATAATACGGGATCTTTCTCTCATATAACTTCTCAACACCGATATCTTTTCTTCCGGATGGAAAGAACCGGTGATTAACCCATATAAATGTAATGTCTGAAGCCATTGACAATCCAGCACATCCGTTTTACGACCGGGAACCATCCTGAACTTTCTTGGATTCACCAGACACACTTTTATTCCTGAAGATTCCAATATGGAATAAATAGTTGTCCAGTATACAGACGTGGACTCCATCGCCACCGTAGTTATACCACATGAGCAAAGCAAATCACGACAAGATAGCAACCCGGAAGTGAATGTATTAAACACATGCACGATCGGAAGACTCATTTCTGCCGCTATACGAGGATCAAGGGCTACATAAATCTCTTTACTACCCAAATCGATACCGGCCGAATGAGGATGACAAACTGAGAGTTTATAAGACTCCAGCTCTTTCACATCTCTGATTTTCTGTAACGTCAGTAACTTAGTTACCTCTTCACGTTTGTCTTTTCTTCTCTTTTCCATAACTTTGCTTTTAAACTGTTAGAAGCAAATCCGTGAAGCCCCGTGGGCGAATACGTGCTTATTTTTCTAAACGGGAACTACGGAATTAAATCCTCTCACCATGATTTTGGGTCGCAATCCACAGGAGTCATGTTAGTTTACAGGGACAAGGCCACTAGATAATAAACGACTACTCTGCTTCCCGGTCTGCTTTTCCCAAATGTAACTAATTAAGCTATAGCCCCCAACTTACAGTAGACGAAGATGAAGTTTGTTCAACGGTGGATTGGGTAAGCTCGCTTAGTAACGGTTAGTTAGTTTTGGACCTTCTGCAAATTGAAAAATATACATTAACCCTCTGTTTCGA
>NZ_QUGV01000009.1:0-287 GCF_003479205.1 Parabacteroides sp. AF17-28
AGGAAAGGATTGATACGTCTGAAGGATTGATGATGAGAGTCATCAATAAGCTCGGAAATAAAAGTTATGAGACTCCAAAATGGAGTTGTCCAGTCAAAAATCTTAATATAAGGTATTAAGGTGGTTATAGCGTTGGGGATCCACCTCTTCCCATTCCGAACAGAGAAGTTAAGCCCAACCACGTCGATGGTACTGCGTAAAAGTGGGAGAGTAGATAGCCGCCGTTTTAAAAGCGAAAGCGAAGTGAAGAGGAGTTAGTTCATTTGAACTGACTCCTTTTTCTGTTT
>NZ_QUGV01000009.1:297-200044 GCF_003479205.1 Parabacteroides sp. AF17-28
CTGACTCCTTTTTCTGTTTGTAGGGCTTTATCGTCTGATAAATAATAATGCATTCGTGATGGGATTATCAAATAAGATATTTATCTTCGCTACTTAAATCTAAATACAGAAAAACATTTGAAATGAAAAGAAGAACGTTTCTTAAATCGTCACTATTCATGACTGCCGGCTTGGGGTTGGAAACCTATGCTAAAGAAGAAGTCATAGAAGAATGCCAGCAAACCCAAAAGCCGCATGTTATCTTGATAATGACTGACCAGCATCGCGGGGACGCATTGGGATGTATGGGTAATTCAGCAGTAATATCTCCTAATATTGATAGATTGGCAAAAGAGGGAACTCTTTTTGTGAATGGATATTCTTCTTCGCCGAGTAGTACGCCTGCCCGTGCCGGTTTGCTGACGGGTATGTCTCCCTGGCATCACGGTATGTTGGGATATGGTCGGGTTGCAGAAAAGTACACGTATGAAATGCCTCAGATGCTTCGTAACCTCGGATATTATACGTTCGGTGTGGGTAAAATGCACTGGTTCCCACAAAAGGCGCTTCATGGTTTTCATGCAACGTTGATAGACGAGAGCGGACGTGTCGAATCCAAAGACTTCATCAGTGATTATCGGGAATGGTTCCAGCTCCATGCACCCGGAGAAAATCCGGATTTGACAGGTATAGGCTGGAATGCTCATGGAGCAGGTACCTATAAACTGCCGGAAAATCTACATCCGACTGCTTGGACCGGGCAAACGGCTTGTGAGCTAATTAAGAATTATAATAGTGACAAGCCTCTTTTCCTCAAAGTCTCTTTTGCACGCCCTCATAGTCCTTATGATCCTCCTAAACGTTATTTGGATATGTATAAGGATGCCGATATCCCGAAGCCTTCAGTTGGCGATTGGTGTGGAAAATATGCAGAGCGCCTGGATCCGGAGAAAGCGGCTCCCGATGCCCCGTTTGGTAACTTTGGGGATGATTATGCCGTTAAGTCCCGCAGACATTATTATGCCAATATCACTTTTATAGATGACCAGATAGGAGAGGTTATAACAGCGTTGAAGAAAAAAGGAATGTACGACAATGCTATTATCTGTTTTACTGCCGACCATGGGGATATGCTTGGCGATCATTATCATTGGCGGAAAACATATCCTTACGAAGGTTCGGTCCATGTCCCTTATATTGTGAAATGGCCTGCCGGTATATCTAAAGAGGTGCCTGCCGGAGCAAAAATCGAACAACCTGTAGAACTTCGTGATTTTTTGCCTACCTTTATCGAGTTGGCAGGAGGGGCTGTTCCTCCCGATATGGACGGTGTATCTTTGTTGAAACTGGTTCAGGGGCAACAAGGCGGATGGCGTAAGTATCTGGATATGGAACATGCAACTTGTTATAGTCCGGATAACTATTGGTGTGCATTGACCGATGGTAAGATCAAATACGTCTGGAACTTCCATACGGGAAAAGAACAGTTGTTTGATCTTCAGAAGGATCCGAAAGAGCTGGTGGAGTGTTCCGGTAAGCCTGCTTATGCAGCCCGGCTAAAAGAAATGCGCCAGGCGATGGTTGAGCATCTGGCTGAGCGCGGTGAAGATTTTGTAAAAGATGGAAAACTGGTTGTGCGGGAGACGACGATGCTTTATAGCCCTAATTTCCCTCAAACAATATGATTCGTATAAATTCTTTAAACTGTATGTGTTATGATGAGAAAATGGAAATTCCTGCTGGTTGGGGTAAGTTGTATAATGGGTACAGCTATGGCACAAAATAACCCTATATTGTTATTCCCGAAAGGTGCGCCGGGCGAAACAACCAAGCTGATCGAAAAGGCTGACACTGACGGTGGTAAAACCGGAGGCGAAACCGTGCTTCGAATAACGAATGTAAGTGAACCGACAATTACCGTTTATCCGGCTCCGGATGAAGTGGCAACCGGTGCTGCTATGGTCGTATGTCCTGGTGGCGGATATAATATCCTGGCTTATGACCTGGAAGGCGACGAAGTTTGTGAGTGGTTGAATAATCTGGGTGTTACAGCAGTTCTTTTGAAATACCGTGTGCCTCGCCGGGAAGGACGGGCAAAGCATGAGGCTCCTCTTCAGGATGTGCAGCGCGCTATCGGATATGTTCGCGCCCATGCAGAAGAGATGAACCTGGATCCGCAGCGTATCGGTGTAATGGGATTCTCTGCCGGTGGACATCTTTCTGCGATGGCAAGCAATAATTTCGAAAAACGTACTTACCCGGCAGTGGATGCCGCCGATAAGGTTAGCTGTCGTCCTGATTTCTGCTTGTTGGTTTATCCGGCATATCTCGATGGAGAGAATTTCCAATTGGCTCCGGAAGTTAAAGTATCTTCTGCTACTCCTCCTACCATGCTGATTCAGGCGGAAGACGATAAATCATATATCAACAGCAGCCTTTTCTATTACTATGCGTTGAAAGAAGCTGGTGTTCCGGCATGGATGCATTTATATAGCAAAGGCGGTCATGGTTACGGATTGAGAGATACCGGAGCTTCTGTCAATGAATGGCCGGACCGGGCCGAAGACTGGTTCCGTGAGATCGGCGTAATAGAATAAAAAAAGCTAAAATAGAGTACAAAGATCCCCGAATTTTCGTATCTTTGTACTCACAAATCATGGGGATGACCGGTTTTGACAGCGGGTAGAAGTGGTTTGTAAGCATGTAGTGCGTGGTCGGCTTGCACTTTAATCTCAGACGGCGAACAATTAACTGGCGAAAACAATTACGCTCTCGCTGCTTAATCGAAGTATAGTAGATTCAAGCTTAATCCCTGCAAAAGTTGCGGGGACGTGACATCACCCGGATGCTGTGGCTCCGAAGCGTTCCGATCAGGTGGTGCAGCAATATCGGAGATAGTTTGAAGGAAGCCTCGGACTTCAAGCGAAACTTTAGAGGATAAGGTTCAAGTGGGTGGCTTCGGTCTTGCTTGTTCCCGACAATCGAAGGCGAAGATAAACATGTAGAAAGCAGATTAGTTCCTCGTTTGGACGAGAGTTCGAATCTCTCCATCTCCACACAAAAAAGGCTGATAGTTTGACTATCGGCCTTTTTTGTGTGATCACATTCAACTATACATTCCCTATTTTGTATCCGGTTTTGTTACCAGTTTGTTACCGGTGAGTTCTTTCCGGAAATAAACCATATCCACCAACTGCCTGCCTTCATCGAAGATCGGATGGTCGTAGTTGTCCGTAAAAAAGTTTTTGACACGGTGGGAGTAGGTGAAACCACAATCTTCATAGAAAGGGACAGTCTGCGGGCTGTCGCCTGTGCCGACGAACATTGTGTGCTGCCTGCCCCGGTAGTGTTCGAACAGGAACAGGACTAATCTTTTCCCGTATCCCTGTCTTTGATATTGCGGGTAAGTCGCAAGACTCTTGAGTTCGGAGATGCCATCACCTTCATCAGTGACGACACAAGTTGTTTTTAGGATATTCTTGTCGTAAAGTGCAAACATTTCTCCCCGTTCCAGGTAGCGGTCTATCATTGACTCCTGTTCATCTGCCAATAGCAAAAGATCCAGGAAGTCCTTTTTGCAGGAAATGATTTGTCGGATACTTATGCCTTCATCAGTGCTTTTCAATTCTATCTCTTTTAGTGAGAGATGCAGGATCGGGAACGGATTCCCGCTTGGATCGGTTTCATCTCTGCCGATAATTTTAAATCCTCTGTTCAAGTAGAAAGACGTTGCCTTCTTGTTTTGCTCGTTGACGTCAACTTTGAAGATATGTTTGTCGTAAACTGCAAAATCGATTAGCTGTTTACCATATCCTTTTCCTTGTTCTTCGGGGTGTACGAAAAGCATTTCGATTAGTTCTTCACTTAATCCCATAAAAGCCGTTATCCGGTTTTGTTCGTTCCGGATGACGTATAATTCTACTGCCGGAATATACTCATTCCGGACCAGTGGCTTATAGAAAAGAATATCCTTTTCCGTTAGGAAATGATGTGTGCTGCGCACAGAGGCTTCCCACACTTCAGCCAATTCGTCTTTTAACTTTTCCGATTCATCAGGATTAATTGTTGACCAGTCTATTTTTACTTGCATGGATTTTGAATGATAAAGGGTTTCTATTGATGGAAAAACTCTTGAACTAAATGCCGGATGGCGGCTACAGGATGATACAAAATCATCCTGGGACCTGCGAAACGCATCACTTCCTGCATCTTCTTCCGCATATCCGGTTTGTAGCAATGAACGGGACATATCCGGCATGTCGTTTTCTTTTCTCCGAAAGGACAACGCGCAAGTCTGGCATGAGCATATTGTAAAAGCTCCATACAGTCCGGACATAATTCTCTGTGCCCCTCTTTCTGACGGCAATAGAGACGAATCATTTGCTCGACAATCTCTTGTTCTTGTTGGATGCGGGTCGATGGCATACTTTTAATTCTTTATTGATAAGATAAAGAACAATATTCGAATACGGCAGGTGCATTTTCATCCCCTTCGTGATAGAGTCCCGGACGGGCCACGCGGTCCCAGCGGATAAGGGAACGTATCGTTTCTTCCGATAAACCATGTTTGAGGCTATTCCAGCTCTTGCCGTCCTTGCTCCATGCGAACAGGAAGGGGAGGCCTTCTTTCACCTGCATACGGAGATGCAAGGCCGGGCTGGGAAGCGGCAAGTCTGCCAACTGCTGTTCTTTTCCATCGCGTATGACCTTTAGCTGTAAACGGTCACCGATGCTTCCGAAAGCGAGATGACAACTATTGTCGCCATACATGGTGATCCCTTTCCAACTGCCGTTCTGGTTTGAGATACCCGTTTCCAGTATGTAATCGGAACTTGCCGGACGGAGGCAGAGGGCTTCACCACTCCTGGATTCCTCTTTCGGAGAACCGCTTAACTGTAACCTGCCTGCTTTTACTTCGGTCTTTACGTCGGCATACGGATAATTCCAGCTCCATTCCGGACGAAGGTTTGAACCGTTGAAATCGTCGAAGAAGTCGGCGACAGGTTCTTGTACGCAGTCCGTGAAAGGCATCGGCTGCACCAGGCTTGCATATTCCCCGGTTACAAAATGAGGCCAGTTGTCTTCCCCGAACCGTAGTTCCTGTAAATGGGGTTGGCGTCCCTGATAGAAACCGCTGTTAGGCAAGTAAGCGTGGCAGAGATAGAACATCCGCCCGTCGGGAGTCGTCGTTATCGTGCCGTGACCGATGGAAAGGATATCCCGGCTTCCGTGCAGGATCGGATTTCCCTCGTATTTTTCATACGGCCCTTCGAGTTTGCGGGAACGGGCGACTGCGACTGCATAATCGCTGCCCGGACCGCAACAGCCGTTGATGGCATAGATCAGGTAATAATAGCCGTCTTTCTTGAACCATTGTTGTCCTTCCATGCCCCGTCTCTCGTCGTCACGAAGCAGGCTGAACGGTTTACCCGCTAACTTTAGTCCGTCCGGTGTCAGCTTACTGGCTAAAAGTTCGATGGGACGGTTATCCAGTCCGTATGCTTTCCAGGTGATGTATAGTTCCCCTTTGTCTTCCATTACAAAAGCGTCTATCGCTTCCTTCTCAAACTCCACAACCGGCCCGTAATCCTTGAATTTACCGGTGGGAGAGTCGGCAACGGCTACTCCGATGTAAGAGGTGTTGTTCGATTTCATGCGTGCCGTATAATAGACGTAGACTTTCCCTTTGTAGTAGAACAATTCGGGCGCCCAGAACGACGACTTGGTCCATTCCGGCTGTTCCGTAAATATATGTCCGGTTTGTTTCCAGTTGACCAGGTCCGTAGAGGTGAAGACCGGGTAATAGGGCGCCCATTCGGAGGATGTTCCGGTTGCGTAATAGGTGTCGTTGATCCGTAGGATAGACGGGTCGGCTACATCTCCGTGGATGACGGGATTGGTGAAATACGTTTGCTGCTGCGCAACGCTTGTTCCTGTAAAAAGAACTGTGCCTAATAAGGCGATAAGAAGTTTGTTCATGGTCTGTTAAAACACTTTATTTGATTGGTCTAAAATTGATTGGTTACAAAACTAATGGATTAATCAGACCTGTCCAAAAATTTCCTTTACTTTTGCCTTGTAAAATGTTTAGATTGTAGAAACAGCATGGACAAACTTCACTCTTTTGCAGGTGCCGCCGCCCGAATCCCGTTGCCGGACAAGTTCACCTATCCGTTCCACTATACACCGCATCCCCTTTGTGTGATGGCGGCGGGAGAGGTGCAACGTTATCTCATGTCTGTCGATGTTTGGCAGGAGGAATTGCGGAAAGGAAAGATGTTCGGCGTTTTAGTTGTCCGGACAAGTAGGGGAGAGGTCGGTTTTCTTGCTGCTTTCTCAGGTATTTTGGCGGGAAAGAACCAGCATGCTTACTTTGTCCCTCCCGTCTACGACGTGCAGGAGCCGGGCGGATTCTTCGAGGTCGAAGAGGAACAAATATCGGCTATCAACGAACGGATCAGGCAATTGCAGGAGGACACGTCGTATGCGGAATGCAGGCAACGGTTGTCCGCCGAAACCCTTCTTGCCCGGCTGGAACAGGACGAGATGAAGAATCAGATGAAAGAAGCGAAGGAACAGCGTGAGCGACTGCGACAGGAATATCCGGACGATGCTACACTTGAAATCCTGACGCGCGAGAGCCAGTTCCAGAAAGCCGAACTGAAGCGGCTGAAGCAGCATTGGAACACACGCCTTCTCTCCCTGCAAGCTGAAATAGAAGCTTTCGAAACAGAGATAGAACGGTTGCGGACAGAACGCAAAACCCGCTCGGCGGCCCTTCAGCAGCGCTTGTTCAAACAGTTTCAAATGCTGGATGCCTGTGGCAGGAAACGCGATTTGTGTGATATCTTTCAAGACACTGCCCAAAAGGTGCCCCCGGCCGGAGCGGGCGAATGTGCTGCGCCGAAACTTTTGCAATACGCCTATCGGAGCGGCTTGCAGCCTGTAGCAATGGCGGAGTTTTGGTGGGGAGATTCTCCGAAGAACGAGATTCGTCGGCACGGTTATTATTATCCTGCCTGCAAAGGCAAATGCGAACCGATCCTGAGACATATGCTACAAGGGTTGCAAGTGGAGGATAATCCGCTGCAAAACGATTCCCATCGGGATACGGAGCTTGAGATTCTTTACGAAGATGAATGGTTGTTGGTCGTGAACAAACCTGCCGGGATGCTCTCGGTTCCGGGAAAACTGGATGTCGATTCCGTCTACCAACGCGTTCGAAGAATCTATCCGGAGGCGACTGGCCCAATGATTGTGCATCGGCTGGATATGGCAACTTCCGGCCTCTTGCTTATCGCCAAAACAAAAGAGGTACATCAAAACCTGCAGGCGCAATTCAAGAACCGGACGGTGAGGAAGCGTTACGTCGCCCTGCTTGACGGCCTTGTCAAGCGGAGAGAAGGTCTGATCGCCCTGCCTCTTCGTCCTGATCCGGAAGACCGTCCGCGGCAGGTTGTGGATGAAGTAAGCGGGAAGCCGGCTGTAACCTTGTTCGAAACGTTGACATGCGAGGCGCACCGATCCCGTGTCTTGTTTTTCCCGCAGACCGGGCGTACCCATCAATTGCGTGTCCATGCCGCTCATCCCCTCGGGCTGGATGCCCCGATTGTCGGCGACGAGTTGTATGGAAAGAAGGCTGAAAGGCTTTATCTACATGCTGAATATCTGGCTTTCCGGCATCCGGTATCCGGCCGGATGATAGAAGTGGAGAAGCTGGCGGGGTTCTAACTGTTTGTCGTTTGTGCCACAGGCTTGGCATAACAGTGTCACAGGCTTGGCACGGCTGTGCCATAGGGGTGGCATAACTGTGCCAAGCTGATGGCACAAGGATTACCAGTCGTAGCTGTCGTAATAACTATCGAACTCCCAGGGTTCGTTTACTCCATGTTTTTTGAGAATGTCTCTGACGATTTGCTGTTCGTCAGGAGACAAGGGACGTTCTCCTTTGCGTACACGGTAATAAGTCCTGCGCTTGAAAGAATATATCAGTCGGCCGACAATCTCTAACATTTGCTTGTGGGGCAATTTGTTCAGGATACCGATGAATCCCTTCGCAAGGCGGATTTTTTGGCAAGGACGATAGTAGCGGCATTCGCCTTCTGTGGCGGCCAGATGTTTGAGGGAGATAAAACTCCAGTGGGTAACGCTGTCCGGCATGTTGATCTCCGCCTGGCGGCGGAGGCATGTGTCGGCTTTTGGACATTGTTGATTTAAGCATACCGAGTATCCCAGCGGTACTTCAGAGAAGTTCAGTTCTTCTTCCATGTCTTATGGGTTAACAGATTTGTTTAATTATTCTATATAAATCATTTTCTTCGTCATCCCTCCGTCAATCGTAATGTTTTCTCCGTTGATGAAGTCGTTCTCTTCCTGACAAAGGAATACGCACATACGGGCGATGTCTTCCGGTTTTCCGACCCGTCCGGAAGGATGTTGGCTGTGGTCTTCCGGCCGAAGCTGTTCGTAGTCATGTGTTTGTATCCAGCCCGGTGCGATGGAATTGACGGTGATGTGCCATTGGGCAAGCGAGAGCGAGAGGGCGTGTGTCAGTGAATAGATGCCGCCTTTGGATGCCGCATATCCTTCACTGCCGGGTTCGCTCATCAAGTAACGTGTAGAGCAGATGTTGACAATCCTGCCGAACGGATTGGGTGTCGTTTGTGACTGGCGATGGATGGCAAGCTGGCGGGAGGTGATGAAAACCGGGCGCAGATTGACGGACAGGATGTGGTCGAAGTCGTCCACGCCGGTTTCCGTAATGGGAGAAAACTGACTGATGCCTGCATTATTGATCAGGATGTCGATGTCTCCCCATTCCTGGAATATCTGCTGCATACAGTTTTCCAGTGCTTCTTTATCGCTGACATCAGCATGGAAAAAAGAGGTTCCGGTCTTTAATGCCGTATCCTTTCCCGCCGCCTCATTCCGGTCGCAGAACGCCACGCGGTGGCCGGCGGAGCGGAATGCTTTTACAATCGCTTTCCCGATCCCCTCGGCACCTCCTGTCACAAAGACTCTTCTGGTCTTATGGATAGCCGTCGTCTTCTTGCTGCTGCTTGCACGTGTCCCGGCCGATTTGCGGGATTGTAGCTCTTCGTATTTCTTTTCCAAATAGTTGTCTGCCATGATGATGTCGTTTAAATAGAATAATCCTTCATCCATTTTTCGGCAGCAGCTAATATTTCCGCTTTCCCTACGTCGAGCAAGCGAAGATTGTCGTCCGCATAGGCATGGATATTTGTTTTGGCACAGATGGACAGGTAGAAGTTGATGATAGAGAACTTCCCGGTCCATTCTTCCATCCAGTCGAATATTTTGGGCGACAAGACATGTATGCCGCTGAACGCATATTCGTTGTATTGATTCGGGTCGAAGTCCGGATAGAAAGATTTGACCTCACCTGTGTCACGGTTGCGCCAACCGCATAATTTGTTTTCTTTATTGAAAAGCAGATAACGGGAGGTATTGCGTTTACTGACCAGTAATGTCGCCAGCGGGTTCATCTCCAAATGATGGTTATAGAGTGCACGCAGGTCGATATTGGACATGATATCTACATTGTGTATCAGGAACGGCTCGTTTCCTTGCAGGAATGCGGCGGCGTGTTTGATTCCTCCGCCGGTATCGAGCAGGTAATCCCGTTCGTCGGATAAGTAGATCTGGACACCGAAATTGTTGTTAGCCGCCAGAAAGTCGATGATCTGGTCACCCAGATGGTGTATGTTAATGGCGATTTGGTGGAAACCTGCGTCTTTTAATTTAAGAATCACATGTTCGAGCATTGGTTTTCCGTTGATGGGAATTAATGCTTTCGGGGTGTTGTCGGTCAGCGGTTTGAGACGTGTTCCTAAACCGGCGGCGAAAATCATAGCTTTCATAATGTAGCGTTAAAGAGTTGTTCAATATTTTGTTCTCTGTGCACAAGGTCTACCCGGACTCCGAACTTCGAGTGAATGTGTTCGGCCATGTGCTGGGCCGAATAGACCGAACGATGCTGGCCGCCTGTGCAACCGAAGCAGATCATCAGGTTTGTGAATCCGCGGTCCATATAGCGTTTGACGGAGGCATCCACAATTTCGTAGGCATGTTCCAGGAACTTCGTGATCTCTCCGTCTTCTTCAAGGAAGCGGATGACCGGTTCGTCCAGTCCGGTGAAATGGTTATAACGTTCATACTTGCCGGGATTGTTGATGGCGCGGCAGTCAAACACGAACCCGCCTCCATTGCCACTCGGATCGTTGGGAATGCCCTTTTTATAGGCAAAGCTGACGATCTTTACCTTAAGTGTATGCTTCTGTATGTCATCGTAGAACTGGGACAAATTAGTCAATTCCCGGAGCACTGCGCATAAGTAGGGATATTCGGGATAATCTTCTTTTAGAAGTTGGCGGAGGTTATCGATTGCAAAAGGCACGCTTTGGATAAAGTGGGGCTTCTTCTCGAAATAGCCCCGGAAACCGTAAGCGCCTAATACTTGCAAGGTTCTGAAAAGAACAAAATGGCGCAACTGGCAGAAGAAATGCTCTTCGTCCACCTTTGTGTATCGCTGTAAGGCTTGCAGGTAATCCGTAATCAGCTCTTGCCGCAATTCGGCCGGATATTTTGCTTTTGCCTGCCAGAGAAAGGAGGCGACATCATAATAGATCGGTCCCTTGCGGCCTCCCTGGAAGTCGATAAACCAAGGCTCACCGTCTTTTACCATCACGTTGCGCGACTGGAAGTCCCGGTACATGAATGTCGGAGTGCAATCTTGCAGCAGAACAGCGCTCATCTTTTGGAAATCATCTTCCAAGCGGTCTTCCTGGAACTCCATTCCGGTCGCTTTCAGGAAGCAATATTTGAAATAGTTTAAATCCCAGAGGATGGAACGTTTGTTGAATTCCGGTTGCGGATAACACTGGCTGAAATCGAAGTCTTCTGCTCCTTTAAACTGGAGAGCGGGCAGGAGCGTGATCGTTTTGTGCAGCAAGTCCCGTTCGGACTCGTCGAAGAAACAGCTTTTACGTCCCTTTTCAATCGCGTTGAAAAGCAGTGTGTCACCTAAATCTTCCTGTAGGTAAAAGGACTGGTCTGAAGACCAGTTGTACACTTCGGGGACGGGAAGCCCTTCTTCCCTGAAATGTTTTGCCATATAGATAAAGGCTTTATTTTCGTCCGTTGAAGTGCCGCTTACACCTATCAGTGAGACAGGACCCGACAATCTGAAGTACCGGCGGTTGGAGCCGGAAGAAGATAGTTCGGTTATATCGGTTGGCTGCGAGCCGGTGTGTGCCTGGTAGAGTTGTTTTAATTCTTCCGTTATCATGTCTTTCTATTTTCGGCACTAAAGTAGTAAAACAATTGAAAATAAAGAGAGAATCCGGACAATAAAAAAGGGAGAAGCATCTGTTTCCAGCTCTTCTCCCCTTATTCAATAATCATTAATCCCTATTTACTTCAAATATCGAATCAAACTAATTCTCAATTCTCCATTTTCAATTTTCAATTAAAGAATGCCCTGTGCCATCATTGCTTTGGCAACTTTCATGAAGCCGGCTACGTTTGCACCTTTCACATAGTTTACGTAACCATCGGTTTGTTTGCCGTATTTTACGCATTGTGTGTGGATGCTTTCCATGATGCTCTGCAACTTCTGGTCTACTTCTTCGCTGCTCCAGCTCAGTTTCTGAGCATTCTGTGTCATTTCCAGACCGGAAACAGATACACCGCCGGCATTTGCCGCTTTACCCGGAGCATAGAGGATCTTAGCTTCCAGGAATGCATCGATTGCTTCCGGGGTTGAAGGCATATTTGCACCTTCTGATACAGCGAAACAGCCGTTGGCAAGCAATGTCTTTGCTTCTTCGCCGTTCAATTCATTCTGAGTTGCACTCGGCATTGCAATATCGCATTTTTCTCCCCAAGGACGAGCGCCTGCTACATATTTGCAGCCGTATTGTTCGGCATATTCACGGATACGTCCGCGGTAGAGGTTCTTTAATTCCATGATGTAGTCCAGCTTTGCACGGTCGATGCCGTCCGGATCATAGATGTAACCGTCTGAGTCGGACATCGTCACCACTTTGGCGCCGAGGCTGATCAGCTTTTCTACTGTATATTGAGCCACATTACCGGAACCGGAAACGGCTACAACTTTACCTTTAATGTCGATACCTTTAGTCTTCAGCATCTGCAGTAGGAAGTAAACGTTACCGTAGCCTGTTGCTTCCGGACGGATCAGTGAACCGCCGAATTCGATGCCTTTTCCTGTGAATGTACCTGTATTTTCGCGAGCCAGCTTCTTGTACATGCCGTACATATAGGCAACTTCACGTCCGCCGACACCTATATCGCCTGCCGGAACATCGGTATCCGGACCGATGTGGCGCCACAATTCCAGTACGAAGGCCTGGCAGAAACGCATGATTTCAGCATTTGACTTACCGCGCGGGCTGAAGTCTGAACCTCCTTTACCGCCACCCATCGGTAATGTTGTCAGTGAGTTTTTGAAAGTCTGCTCGAAGGCCAAGAACTTAAGGATTGACTGGTTTACGGAAGCATGGAAACGGATACCGCCTTTGTACGGGCCGATAGCATTGTTATGCTGGATACGGTATCCCATATTTACTTGGATCTGGCCTTTATCGTCTGTCCAGGTTACGCGGAAAGAGAAAATACGATCGGGGATACAAAGACGTTCGATCAGATTGCTCTTCTCGAATTCTGGATGCTCGTTATAAGCCTCTTCGATTGTTCCTAATACTTCTGAAACTGCCTGATGATACTCCGGTTCATTCGGGAATCTTCTCTTTAAGTTGTCTAAAACTTCACTTGCCTTCATAAGACTGATTTTCTTTAGAATGTTATACTTGTTATGTCATATTGTTAACCGCATGCCGTTTTTTCAACGACTTCGCAAAGGTAAGCTAAAAATTTACACAAACAAATATTTGAAAGAGAAAATGCGAAAAAAATATCATTTAGGTATTTTAATCGGGTAAAAGCGATCAAATGTTATTCGTTCTTACGTCTTCTGCTCTTATAGATAGGGACAAACACAATGATAGCCGATGCTACCAGGGCAAATACAATGTCGAATGTTATCTTTTCGCTGTATGCAAGCAGCATGTAGCAAAGAATACCCCATAAAAGAGTTATACATACAGCCTGACTATTTGTAATCTTTTTGCGTGCCATTGTTTACATTTGTTTAGTTGGATGAGACAAGCGATCCGAAGTAAATGACCAGTGCCAGAAATACGGCAACCAGGATGAAAAGAACGATAATTTGCCTTTCGAGCGGGAGGTGGCGGAGGAACGGTATATGGCGCGCCCATCCGGAGACAACCTGGATTTGCTCCGGTTCTTCGTCTTCTTTGGGGAACTCGTATCCGTTTGCTTCCATGACTTCCATTGCATGGGGCACTTCGCTTTCGAGGAGTTCGACGCGGATGCCTCCCATATTGGCGGGATACATGACCTGGCTGGTATATTCATTTCTCAGATAGCATTTGATTCCTTCCGATTTGAGGAGCGATTCAAGCATCTGAGCCTGTTCCGGTTCGTAAAACCGGGCGATTTCAACTATTTTGTCTTCTTCGTTTTCCATCATTCAATTAATTAGACTGTTTGCGATAGCTGTTGCTTGGCGGATGCGGTCGGCCATGCCGATGCCGCCTTTGAGATTACCGGCCAGAATAAGGCCGGGATAGCTGGCTTCTAATTCGGCTATGGTAGCGAAACGGATGCCGCTGTTCTGTTCGTATTGGGGAATGGCGTGTTCGTGACGGAAGATGCGGATCATATCCGGCCCGGCTTCTTCCGGAAACTTCAGCATAGCATGAAGTTCGTGCCTAATAAGAGCTTCCAGCTCATCTTCCGGCCAGGTTGTCAGATTGGCATGTTTTACGCCTCCGATGAAGAACGAGAACAGGGCTCCTCCTTCCGGAGCCCGTCCGGCAAAGCAGGCGGCAGGGAAAAGAATGCCGAGCACATCCTTTTTCTCACAGGAAGGAACCAAGCCTCCGAAGGCTTCAAACCGCAGTCCTCCGGTATTGCGGAAGCCGACGCTGGCTTGTACGACCGGCGCATAATGCAGGTTGCTGACCTGCTCCATTTTTTCTTTGGGGATGAATGGCAGAAGGCTTGGCAATGTGTAAGCTCCTGTGGTGGTGATTACTTTGTTGGCAATGAGCGTTTGCTGGCCCTCGGCTGTCGTGTAGGTGATTTGCCATTTGCCGGCAGACGGTCGAATGGTGACATCCGCAGCCGAAAGCGTGATGCGTGTATGCCCGATAGCATCGGCCATTGCAGTTGTCAGGCGGTCCAGACCTCCGACGGCAGAGAATACTTTCTTGCTGGCCAGGCGGTCGCGTTCGGTTTTCGGCTGTCGGGCTTTGGCGATCGAGCCGCGTATAAAACTGCCGTATTCCTGTTCCAGGTTATATAGCTTCGGAAGCGCATAACGGGTGACGAGTTTCAACGGGTCGCCGGCATACACGCCTGACAGGAACGGGTCGACTGCGTAGCGCAGGAAGGATTTGCCGAGGCGCCTCGCCGCCAGTTCGCCGACCGACTCATCGGGATTAGTCCCTTTGGCGCGAAACGGCTCGCCGAGGATGCGAAACTTGTCGCCAAGCGTAAACAACGGAGTCGTGACGGCGCTGAACAGTCCGGAAGGTAGTGCGTGAAACTTGTTTCCTTTCCAAATCAAGCGGCGTTTGGATTCTTCGCGGGCCGTTTCGAGTGTGCAGGCTGGTGCCAGGGCGGCAAACAATTCGGCCACTTCGGGATAAGAGACAACTCCTGTATTCGGTCCGCTCTCAAAGACGAAACCTTCTTCACGAAAGGTATGAATTTGTCCCCCTACGTGATCCGAACATTCCAGTATCTGCAGGTCTTTCCCTGCACGTGACAGCCAGAAGCCTGTTGTAAGCCCGGTCAGTCCGGCTCCGATGATTACTATGTCTGTATCCATTTATATCGGTTTAGAAAATGATTTATTTGTATCCAGCATCAGTTTGTCAAGCGAAGCCGCCACGTTACGGACAAACGGTTTGCCCTCGGGCGTTACCCATATTTGGTCGTTGTCGTATTCGATAATACCGTCGTCGGCAAATTCCTGTAAGCGGGCCTCATCATAGGCTGTCGCTTGCTTGATCTCTTCGATCGGGAAGGCCAGGCGTTCGGACAAATCCTCCCACTTGATATGGTAATTGCACATCAGCGCTTCGATAACTTCACGCGTGATCTGTTTTTCCCGGTTTAATTGATAGTATTTTACGGTAGGCAGGATACCGGCTTCGACTTTCTCGATGTATTCCATGATATCCTTTGTGTTTTGAGCATAGGCCGTTCCGAGCTGGCTGATACCCGACACGCCGAAGGCATACACTTGACCGGTCGTCTGACGGGTGCAGTATCCCTGGAAGTTACGGTGCAGTTGTCCTTTGGCGAGCGCCCGATAGAGATCGTCATCTCCTGTGACGAAGTGATCCATCCCGATCTGTTTATAGTCCGCCTCGAGGAAAATCTTACGGGCAGCTTCGAACATTCGGCTTTTTTCTTCTGCGGAAGGCAAGCCGGCTTTTTCCAACATCTTTTGGCGGTTGAATATCTGCGGAAGATGTGCGTAAGAGAAAGTGACGATACGGTCCGGCTGCAAGGATACAGCCTTTTCGATTGTCTCGGCAAAGCTCGCTTCCGTCTGGTAGGGCAATCCGTAGAGGAAGTCCATATTGATCCGTGCACCGCCCGAGCGAAGGGTTGCTATTGCCTTTTCTATCGGTATCAATGGAGCTTCGCGATGGACAGCTTTCAGGACTTTATTATTAAAATCCTGTATACCGATGCTGACCCGGTTGAACCCGGCTTCTGTCAGTTTCATCCACGCGTTTTCTTCCATCCATCCCGGGTGACATTCAATTGCGATTTCCGGATTGTCGATTGTGTCGAACGGTGCCAACAGATGCCTGTTCAAGCTTTCCAGTTCGTAAGCCGGAATTATATTGGGGGTTCCTCCTCCGTAATGAATTTGCGATATCTTGCGCTTTGGGTTTAGTAAGGGGATAATGATATCCATCTCCTTATGTAAAGCAGCGATATAACGATCTATGATTTCCGGTTCGGGACAAGCTATTGAATTGCATCCGCAATAATGGCACAACTTCAAACAAAATGGAATATGGATATAAAAGGATATTGCCTCGGGCTTTTGGCTGTTAGACTGCCAGATCGCTTTTATATAATCCTTCTGATTGGTCTTGTCTTTGAAATAATTCGCCGGCGGATAGCTTGTATATCGTGGGACCGGTACATTATATTTATCAATAATCTCTTGTTTCATATCGTATTTTTTTCGTTTTTAAAAACCGTTACTATGTAAATGAGTGAAATCAGGGCGATACTTGCTTCAAAGAAGAAGAGCCCGTGATAACCTGTATGATCGGCTATTTTCCCGCTAAGGATCGCCATCAGCATACCACTAAGATGTGTGATAACTGTCTGGATCGTGAAATCCGTCCCTTCGCGTCCGGGGCGTACACAGTCCATTGCGGTGGTATAGACCACTATTGTCGCCATCCCGTAGCTTCCCCAGAGAAGAATGATCCCGCCGTAGAGTAATGCGGTTGTGGGATGCACATACGACAGCCCGAGAAAATAGAGAGTTGCCGCAAGCACGAACACGGCGAATAAGATGCGTGCACGGAACCGGCCGATCCGGCGTACGATCATCCCACCGGCGAAAGATGCAAGAAAGCCGGCAAACGTTCCGACCAACCCACTCATTACCCCGATCTCTTTCATGTCGTAGCCCAGATCGACAAGCCAGGGCTTCAGCATAGCTAACGTCCCGATCAGCCCCGAATAGTAGAGGAACAGGAAACCGATCTGTTTCCAGATGCTCCGGCGGGTAAAGAAGTAGAATACATCCGCTTTTTTAGCACGTTCATGGCTATCTTTCGGCTCGATCCGGATGCCTTTATTAAAGACAAGCGGCAGGAGGGCGACGACAACGAACAGTGCCAGGCAGGGTAACAGGCTGTTCCAGCCGATCTGTTTGAAAAGCAGTAGCAAGACGCCGCCTCCGAGCATCGAGCCACCGAAACTCCCCATCGACTGCATACTGTTGACCATACTTTTGTCTTGTTTGCTGAACGAAAGCACTGCTAATGCATCGGTTGCAATATCCTGTGTCGCAGAGGCGATAAACGAGATGATGATCAGGCCCACGATCGTGTAAAAATCTGTATGAAAATCGAGGAAAGCGACGGCAAAGATCAATGCGGCGTATATTAACTCGGAAGAAAATATCCATCGCTTATAATCTCCGGTGGTCAGCGCATGGCGGTCGACCATCGGCGACCAGAGGAACTTTAATATCCAGGGCAGCTTGATCAGTTGTAAGAGCCCGATGGCCGATAACGAAAAGTTCTCCTGGCGCATCATCACCGGGATGACGGTCGAAAAGAAGCTCATCGGGATCGTCTGCGCGATGTAGAGGCAGAAGAAGGTCGCGAGGTTGTATGTTTTATCTTTCTGTATCATCAATTATTTTGTTTATCGTTTTCCGGACTTCCGGAAAACTTTAAAAACTCAATTGGATATTGCCTCCGATCGTGAACGGCCGCCCTTTTTGTGCCAGGCCATTGCCGGCGCTTTCAAAATAGTAGGCCGCATAATCGGCATTGGTAATATTCTTCGCCCAGATTGCAAAGGTAATAAAATCTTTGGTAGCAGATACTTTCGCATTCAACAGTCCGTAATAAGATTGCGACACCTTGTTGTCTTCTTTCCACAGGATGCGCCCTGTTCCGGTATAGCCGGCACTGACAGTGAAGCGGTCGATATGCGTGCAAGGATGTGGGATCGTGTAGTCGGCGCCTGCGGCAAACGTGTGGCGGGGCACCATCGGAAGGAAATTGCCGGCATAGTCGATGCCTTTCCTGTTGTCTTTATAATCCTTGAAGGTGGCATGCGTGAAGCCGTAGTTGACCTGCACCATCAGCCCGTTCACCGGGTTTCCTTGCAAGCTGACTTCTATGCCTTTGCTTTCGCTTCGCCCGGCATTGCGGAGGAATTGTCCGGTTTGCGTGGCGAGCATCTGATAAATCTGCTGGTTTTTCCAGTCGATCCAGAAGAAACAGAACTCGGCGTTGAGGCGGTTGTCGAGGAACGGGTGTTTGGCGCCCAACTCGTAGTTCCAACTCGTCTCGGGCTTGAAGCTGCGGTCCTCCTCTCGATCGAATGAGGTGTTGAAGCCGCCTGTTTTATAGCCTTTTGTCGCGGTGGCGTAGATCATTCCGGTGGATGGGAACATATATTGCAGGGCGATCTTTGGCGTCACTTGGCTGAACTTGAGCTTGTTGTCGAAAGCGTCCATCTGCTGGCTGCCACCGTCTGCCTCTTTATAGAAAAGGTAATCGTTGGAGGCGTGTTCGTAATCGTAGCGGAGTCCGAAGGTGAGCGAGAGGCCGCGCGTCAGCAAATCATCTATCGTCGATTGGTGATAGAAGGCGACGCCGTAAGTGGGCGTGTCGTATAACTTGCGCGTCGTATAGTCTTTGGATAGATAATCGAGAATTACAACGTTGTCTATGCCTTGCCAGAATCCGAAGGCGCCGAAAAGCCATTTATAGTGGCCGGTAGTGGTCGATTTGATGTTTAATTCTTCGGAAACCATCTTCTGCTTCATATCCTGACGGGCGAAATAGATGCTTCGGGGCGAGAAATCCTGGTCGATGCCCTGGTGGTCCGAGAGATATTGGAAGGCTGTACGGCTGTTGATGCTGTAGCCCGCGCCCTGGTAGTCGGCCGAAAATCCGGTGGTGGAGAGTGTCCGTTTGTAGAAGCTGTAATCGTTATAATTCACGTCGCCGGGGCGGTGTGTCACCGAGTCGCAGACGGCGTAGGGGTAGCCTCCCTGGTTCGAGCGGTCGAACGAACTCATCAGCCCGAGAGAGAGCCGCGCACTGGGTTTCCATTCCAGGCGGATGCGAGCGGAACCGGCTTTCGAATCGTCCGTTTTCTTGTCGGTATAGAGGTTGGTGAAGTATCCGTCACTGTTAGTGTAATTGCCCGAGATGGCATACCCGAATTTCTCGCCGATTTTATTGTAATGGGAGAGGGAATAGTCGCGATAACCATAGGTCCCGTTGGAAAGCCACAGGTTTGTTCCTTCGTACTTCAAGGGCGATTTGGTGTAGACGTTGATGATGCCGCCCATTGTGTTACGCCCGTAGAGTGTTCCTTGCGGACCGCGCAACACTTCTATCCTGTCTACTTCGGCAAAGTCGAAATCGAATGCAGATTTCTCGAAGTAGGGGATTCCGTCGACGTAGAGGCCGACCGACGGCGAGTTGATCTTCGAACCGATCCCGCGGATGTAGACGGGCGACGTCAATTTCGATCCGTAATCGGGCATGAAGAGGTTCGGGATGAAGGAACTGAACTCTTTGATCCCCGTAATGTTACGGTTCTGTATGGCTGTACCCGTAACGGCTGTGGCCGAGAGGGGTTCGAGCCGGAGGTCGCGTTGCTGCTTGAAGGATTGAACGACGATCTCGTTCAATTCCACGTTCCGTATCTTCGACGTGTCTTTCTCTATTTCTTCTCCTTTTGCCGTATAGGAGAGAAAGAAGAAAACCGGGAGGAAATATAATAGTTTCATGTTTTATCTCTTAAAATGCTACCGTTATTTCGCCGCCGATCTGGAAAGGTTTGCCTTTCTGGATGAACGAACGGTTGAATGACTCGAAATAGAACGCTTGGTAGTCTGTGTTAGTGATGTTTCTGCTCCACAGGTTCAGGTTTACGATCCCTTTGCGGACTCCGACTTTGGCATTCAGCAGTCCGTAGAAGGGCTGGCTGATATCGTTCTTTTCCGTCCAGAATATCTTGCCGGCTCCGGTGAATTGGGCGGAGGCGGTGAACTGGTCGATCGGCTTATTATGCAACAGTTTCGTGTATTGCACTCCCAAGCTGACCGTATGGCGTGGGGTGTAAGGTATATAATTGTCCTTACAGTCTGTTTCGACTATCTTGCCCTGTTCATTTTTGTCGGTGAAGACGTAATCGCGAAACGAGGCATGTGTAAAGCCATAGTTGAGGTCGGCCGTCAGCCCTTCAGTGATCCGGCTTCGCAGGCTCACTTCCACACCGTAGCTGTTTGCCTTCCCTCCGTTGGTGATCAGGCGGCCGCTGCCGTTTTCGGCGAACGAAGTCAGTTGGATGTCGCGGATATCCATATAAAAAAGGGTCAGTTCGCTGCTGAGGCGGCCTTTGATCAGTTCGCTGCGGATACCGGCTTCGTAGTTCCAACTGTGCTCGGGTTTGTAGGAAGCGACATCTTTTACCTCTCCCGGTTTTTTGGCTCCGTCGGGCATGAATTTCGACTGGAGTTCATATTGCGCTTCCGCCTGGACGAGGTCACCAAACATTTGGACGTTGTATCCTCCGGTCTTGTAGCCCTTGGCAACCGAAACGTAGGTGAATGTCCCTGGTGTGCACTGGTAGCGTAGTGACACTTTTGGTAACACCTGGAGGAAATCTTGCGAGATGTTGCCATCCATCACCGTGTTGACGGGAAGCGTTATGTTCATCGGGCCCATTTGTACGCCGATCTTCATGCTGTCGACAGCCGAATGGTAAGTCAGTTCCGCCTTTTCGTAATCCAGTCGGATGCCGGCGGTGATGGAGAGGCCATCTATAAACAAATTATTGTAAGTCGATTGGTGGAACGCTGCAAATCCGTGTGTTGGTGTGTCGAAGTTTCCGGGAAAATAGATCTGGTTCGATTCGTCGCCCAAGACTGTTAGCTTCGGCGCTTTCGGATTATTGGCCAGCATGTCGTCGAATGCTTTTTGCAGGATGCCGCTGAGCCCGTCCTTTTTGAAGACGACGGGGCCGTCGGTGTTCAGGCTGTTGTAGAAACCGTATGCACCGAAGCTCCACTGGTAATTACTTTTGGTGTTGGACTTAATTGCCAGTTCTTCGCTCCAAGCGTATTGCTTTTGTTTCTGGTTGAGGGTGAAAATGGAGAGCTCCGTGTAATCCTGGTCCATCTTCATGTCGTCTTTCAGATATTGGTAGGCGGTGGTGGAAGAGAGGGTAAACCGGTCTGTCTTCCATTCCAGGTACAGGCTGTTGTTGAGTGTTCGCCGCCAGTAGGAGCTCGGGTCGTTGATGCGGATCGGCTGTACGGTTCCGGTTGCCGGATCGTATTGACCGTATGGGAAGGCTTTCTGGGTGACATAATCGTAATTGAACGTGTATTGGGCCATGAGCTTGTCCGTTATGTGCCAGTCCAGCTTGAATCGTCCGCCGGCCGACTCCTCTTTGTCTGCTTTACTGTTGTCGTATTCGTTGATGAAGAAACCGTCGTTCCGGTCATAATAGCCGTTAACCGAGATGCCGACGTTTTCACTGAGTTTGCTGTATTGGGAAACCTTTGCTTTAGCTGTTCCGTAATTACCCATCGACATGGATATCTTCGTTCCTTGGTAGGTGAAGGGCGAGAGGGTATAGATGTTGACGATTCCTCCCATTGCATTACGCCCGTAAAGAGTTCCCTGCGGACCACGGAGGATTTCGATGCGTTGGATGTCATTCAGCTCGAAATCGAAAGCACTTTTGTCCAGATAGGGGACGTTGTCTACATAAAGTCCGATAGATTGCCCGCTGCTTCGTGCCCCGATTCCGCGGATATAGATGGCTGAAGTCATTTTTGACCCATAATCCGGCATGTACAAGTTGGGGACAAATGCACTGATGTCCTTCAGCGCATCTATCTGACGAGCAGCTATCGCCTGGGGCGAAAGAATGGAAACTGCTCCGGGAAGCAAGCGCAGGTCGTTCGTCTCCTTCGTCGATGAGGTGATCACCACTTCGTCGATATTGTAAGTTTTAATCGTGTCGTTAATATTAACATGCTCTGCCTTTAATGTTTGCAGGCCGATCAGTGAGCTCGCAACAAGAGCATAGAGGTAGCGTTTGTTCATCGTGTTGTTGTAAACTATTAGTATTTTACGCTTACAAAGGAACGAGAAAGATTCAAGGCTGTCAATCACTATATGTAGTGATTTTTAACTTTCAATTCTCAGCTTTCAACTTTAAAGTTCGATCTCGTCGCCCGAGATAATGCCGTTCATGATGGCGTAGAAAGTGAGTCCGGAAACTGTTTTGATACCGAGTTTGGTAGTGATGTTTTTGCGATGGGTGAGAACGGTGTTAAGACTGATGTTCAGTTTGTCGGCGATTTCTTTGTTTGTGCTGCCTTTGACGATCAACTGGAGAACGTCTGTTTCACGGATAGACAGGTCTTTATTGTTTTCGCCGGGATAGCAGCTGCTGTCTCCTGCAAATAGTTGTTCCAACTGCTCGATGATGATTTCCTGCGGAGCTTTGGTCGTGATATGATTTGTGGTTGACAAGCCGCCTTCTCCTTCTGTTCCGTCTATTAATACCATTGTCTTACTGCGTCGGGGCAGAAAGAAGTCTGCATTTAGTACAAACAGGGTAGAGTTGGTGAAATAGTAGTCGAATGTGTCGTTTCCCGAAGTCGACAAGGCTTCGAATGTAGGATAATGGCTGATTTCTACCGGTGGAAAATAGTCGATCAGCATACTTTGCAGTCCCGTGCTTTGCAGTGTGTCGGACAGTATGATTGCTATTTGCTTGTTGTGGTGCATCCGGTCGAATTTGTTAAATACACAGCTTCTCCATTGCAGAAACCATAGGAGTCAGTATCCGGTAACGGATGCGGTTGTGTTGTTTGATGTCTTTTTCCAAACTGCTGACAGCAAATATGACGGCGTAACACAAGTTCTCATTATAATCGCCGGATAAGTGCTTGATCATAATGCTTTTCAAATCGGCCAGCAGTGCTTCTATCGGATCTTCCAGCCGTTGTTCGGAACCCAGGTGAAGGGCTTCGACTTGTCCGGATGATTGATAGTTTTTCAACTGTTCGCTTAATGATAAACAATAGGGGAACCAAACCTGTTCGTCCTTCTCTATCCGTGAAGTCAGTTCCTCTTTGAACGAAGAGAAAAATTTTCCGATCAGGTTAAGTGTATTATTTCCCGGTGTACTCATGGAAATGAACGAACCGAGATGCCTTTCTATATTCGGGATTTGATAACGTTGGTAATATTGATTGGTTTTAGTCAGGTAATCGATGATCTGTGATGTATGGAATGTTTGTAACTTCTTTTCGGGGAAGTATTCTTCATTGAGAAACGTATTGATCACCGTCAACAGGAAGTCGGTATCCAGCTGATATTCTTCACAAATTGCTTTGACCGATTTGTCGCCTAATCCCAGACGGATTCCAAACCGGTTGATAACAGGAATGAGTGAGGGGTGCTCTTCCACCACCTCACTCATTTGCATATTAGGATATACTAATGGCATATTATGCTTCTTCCCACTGTTTACGTAATAATTCAACTGCGGCAGGAACCAAAACATTCCGGTCACCCTGACATCCGCATTCGAAACTTACATATTTATCATAGCCTAACATTTTCAAACCTCTGAAGCCGTTTACATAGTTATCTGCATCTCCGTCTTCACCTGGCATGCTGCGGCGTTTACGGCTGGCAATGTGTACATGTTGCAGGTAATCGCCTGCAGAAAGGAATGCGCCCATGTCGCTTGTCTCTTCCCATGTCATATGCCAGAAGTCACCCATGCAACGTACGCCCGGATTGTTGATGTCGCGGCAGATAGAAGCGGCATCTGCTACCTGACGAAGGTAGAATGCTTCTTTTCTGTTAAGCGGTTCAAAGATTACTGTCGTACCGTGCTCCTTAGCGAAGTTGCCCATTTCATTGAACTGTTCGCATAAGAAATCGCGTGTTTCCTGCGTATGAGGCATTACCGGAGACTGCGAATTGAATGCCGGAACGATAATTACACCGACGGAACCAAGCTCTCCTGCGGGAGCAATAATTTCCTTCATGGTGTCCATGCATTTTTTGCTTTTTTCCGGATCGCTTGATAGGATGAAACCATCGAAACCTGCACAGATCGCACTCACTTTGATATTGCGTCCATTCAAAGCATCCTTGATTTCCTTCACCCGGTCTTTCAGTCCACGTCCGCCCGGTTCGAAACCTACAACACCCAACTTTTCCATCAGGTCCAGTTTCTGATTTAGGTTTTCACCCGGCGCAATACCTTCCTGGAAGGATATTTTCAACTCGGCTTTGCTATTGCAACAAGCTTTCTTGTCGGTCGGACAACCTTCAGCAGAAGCCCCTTTGCCACCACAGGCAGCAAGAGCTGAACTACCGGCTGCAACAGCCGCACCTGCCAGAGTCGTTCTTAAAAAGTTTCTTCTGTTCAGTGCCATATGTTATTTTTTCTTTTCGTCACGAGGTTTACCCGGTACCGGAACAGTAAATCCACTCATGTCCATCTTACCCAGATTCAGGTCTTTTGGAGTATAGTCCAGAGGAGATGCAGTCATCGCTTCCCATGTTGTTTCCATCCCACTGTATGCTGATTCACGTCCCATGATGGCAGCCATGTTGGCCACTGCTGTTTCGGAAGCTTGTTCGATTTTCTTGCCGCCACGAATACAGTTGATCCAGTTTACGTGTTCCAATACATATGGATTCTGCTGTTTTGTGTTTGCTTTTTCAGCTTCGGAATCATATTTCCAAACAACATTGCCGGCATTGTCTTTGATTACTGTTTCACCGTTAGCTGTTGACCAAGTACCTTTTGTTCCCTGGATAAATTCGCTGACGTTGTTTACGCAACCGTCGATCTGGCGACACATACTGTGCATATGGATACCATTTTCCATTGTGAAGTCAATGCTGAAGTTGTCATACTGGTCACCCGTGATACGGCGTTGACGAGAACCGAAACCTACAGCCTTAACCGGTTTCAAACCGCTGAACCATGTAAATACGTCAATGTTATGTACATGCTGTTCTACGATATGGTCACCGGATAACCATTTCCAGTTAACCCAGTCTTTGATCATATATTCGCAATCATTCCAGTCTTTCTGACGTTCGCGGAACCAAAGCATATTCTGATTCCAGTAAACAACACCGCCGGTAATTTCACCGATAGCGCCTTCCATGATCTTCTTATAAGATTCAACATAGCTGCGTTGGTGATGACGTTGTGTACCTGTTACGACACACAGGTTCTTGGCCTGGGCTTGTTTAGCCGTAGCCATAATAGTACGGTAACCTACGGGGTCTACACAAATCGGTTTTTCCAGGAAGCAATGTTTGCCTTTTTCAACTGCGTATTGGAAATGAACCGGACGGAAAACCGGAGGAGTCGCTACGATAACTACGTCTACACCGCTATCGATCAATTGTTTGTAAGCATCTAAGCCAACGAAGCGTTTGTCGGCAGGAATATCACATCCTTTTGCTTTCAATTTATCAGCCAACCCGTCTACACGTTCTTTAAAAGTATCAGCCAAAGCAACGATTGTTACGCCGTTTGCTGCTTCCAGGAAGTTTTCAGCAGCGCCGGAACCACGTCCGCCACAACCGATAACACCGGCTTTCAGTTCTTTACCGTCTGTTGCCAAGTCAGGCAATTCGGGGATATAGTATGTTCCGGGTTCTTTCAGCGGTTTGTTGGCTGCTGCACTTTCGCTACCGCTACCGGCACATGAGGTTAATACACTCGCACTACCTGTACCGATAGCACCCAGTGCACCGGCCATAGCTGTACTTTTCAAAAAAGATCTTCTGCTAATACTGTTTTCTCGCTTCATGATATAGTAAATTATAGGTATCAATTAATCATCTGTTATTTTACTCCAATCGCAGGGTCCGGTTCGCAAACCACACGGAAACCGATACCACGAATATCCGAATACCACCAAATACTCTTCGGTTGTTGCGGGTCTGTTTTTAACCAGGCATCATGCTTTGTATAATCACGGGCTGCAGAACGAACATCTGCAGCATCGGAAGTGTAGTTACCTCCACGTACAACCCATTCTTCACCCTCAGTGACCAATGGGTTTGTTACGTTTTCACCGCCTTTGCTATAAGCTTGCGGATCATATTTGTCTGCACAATATTCCATTACGTTACCCAACATATTTTTCAAGCCGAACGGATTTGCTTTCACTTCATTTGGCTCCTGTGTCCTGTTCTTGCTGTTCTTTACATAAATTACGAATGAACTGATGCTGTCTGTTTTTGCATCGAAGAACTTACGCCAGAATCCCTGGTCTGAAAAATCTTTCGGGTTGCCGGTGAAGAAGTAAGGGGTTTCCGTACCTCCACGAGCAGCATATTCCCATTCTGCTTCAGTCGGCAGACGGTATTTCTTTCCTGTTTTCTTAGATAACCACTGGCAGAACGTTTCTGCAGCATAGTGGGTCATTGTGATTGCCGGACGATCACCGCCACCCCATCCCTGGTCGGGGAATCCGAACGGTGGAGTCGGACCGGAAATCGCATCTACATCCGGGTTGCTGTTGTTGGCATACACCGTTTCCGGAGGCGTACGTCCTTCACTCATGGTCTGTCCATAGAATGCCCAGTACTGATCCCAGGTAACCTCGACTTCGGCAATGAAGAACGGACTGACTGTTACGTTCCGTACGGGAGCTTCATCTTCCTTGTGGAATGCTTCCTTTTCGGTGCTACCCATTTTGAATGTACCACCCGGTATGGCAACCATCTTGAATGAAACGGGCGTTCCGGGGATTTGTTCCGTATAATCGGCAAAAGACGTGACAGGTGTAGCTGTTTTGAAATACATACTGGTGTCTATGGATGCAGTCGTATTTGCGCCCGGAATGCCTGTCAATTTGCCGTGTTTGTAATCCGGATTATAATGTCCTGCGTCAAGGTGGCAACTGATACATTGTAAATCCAGTTTCTTTTCGTTTTCATCATAATAGAGGTGTGCGGTAATGCCATCCTGATTGATTCCCTCCGGAAACAAATTCTGGTGACATTCTTTACAAGATTCGTTCGGGATATATTTAACCGCGTGTTCCAATTCCGATTTTGTGTCCCAATCGAAATCGGCACTGTCTTTTGTCATATAGGACCATACATCCTTTAATCCTAATTTGGCTTTTGCCGTATAATGGTTCCATGTATCACTTTGAGGCGGGAGGTGGCAAGCTACGCAATGAGTTTTAACCCCACTTCCGTTGTTTACATGTTTGGAAAGTTTCCAACTGTCTTCAACGTGTGGATGTACATGGCACATCATACACGATTCGTCGGATGAAAAGTAAACGGATGTCTTATATACGGCAACCATAATGCCCGCACCGAGAAGTAATCCGATCAAGAGAATAAAGGTCTTTCCTTTGAAAAATCTTCCTTTTTTCCCTGAAGGATAGCGATTCAAATTCTTGTTAGTAGCCATTTGTTTCTTATGGTAAGCGATTTTACAATTAGTCTTGAATTAGATTTAAAAATCGGGAATAAAAGTAGTGTTTTCCGGTATAAAACGAAAGTCTATACTGGCTATTTAACGAAATATGCACAGGGATTATACTTTTTTATCAGTTTTTATAAAGGAACGCTTGTCTCCGCTTGATATATCGGCTTTTAAGAATCCCATATCGTCGCGGGAACAAGCGTTTTTTAGTAAAAACTTATAAATTGGACTGGATCGGTTTCATGATGAATGAGAATTCATAATCCCCATAATGAATACGATATTGTTCCAGCGGCAGTGTTCCCCAGCTGTTGATACAACCCAATCCCATTTGTACCTTGTCTATACACATATTGGTGTAGTTTATCTGCGGTACAAGTTCCGAATGTCTTTGTTCTTTCTGTGTGCCGTCATCCAACGACTCGATCGAATAATGTAATGCGGAAGCAGAGAAAGGAGCTTCAGAAATAAACATCAACCCGTTACCTCCCTTATTCATTTGTTTCCACCAGCGGATATCTGTTTTTGTCCCTGTTTCCTGCGGGCGGATATATGAATAGAACTGTTCGTCTACGGTCTGTTTGTAGTTCCCTAAATCAGTTACATTGTTACGATCGGAATAGTTTTCAATAGGACCTCTTCCGTAATAATTGATTTGATCCAGGCATTTCGGCATTTGCATTTGCATACCGAAACGGAACATATCAGATACTTTTGCGGACTTGTCGGCTACCATTTTTTGTGTAACTTTAACAGCACCTTCATTATTGATCGTATAGGTCAGATACAATTTTGCTTTGACAGCATCCATTGTGTATTCAGCACTGACAATAGCCATGTCGTTTTCGATCTTATTTGTCAGAGAGGTCAGCTTCAGCCCCGGTTCTTTCCATGCCGCATATTTATTCTGCAGGTTGGCACCCATATC
Organism: Parabacteroides sp. AF17-28; assembly: GCF_003479205.1. Classification (NCBI taxonomy): domain Bacteria; kingdom Pseudomonadati; phylum Bacteroidota; class Bacteroidia; order Bacteroidales; family Tannerellaceae; genus Parabacteroides; species Parabacteroides sp. AF17-28. Next base: position 28,577 of record NZ_QUGV01000009.1, read on the forward strand.
GTTATCCGTTGGAGCGCGCCAGAAGTTCGGAGTCAGTTTTCCGTCTTCTTTCAGCATAGGCATACCGTTTACGTCATATCTGCACAAGAATCCGTCATGTCTGTTGAAATCCATCCGGAAGTTTTCTCCTTCAATGATCAGATAGTTGAAATCATTCTCTTTAATAGTCGGAACGACTGTGGCAATGTTTACTTTCTGTTTGTTTTGCAGATCCAGTTTCGGAGCTTCATACGGACGGATTGTCATTTGATTCTTGGCAACCGTGTAACCGGCAGGAAGCAATGTTTCCGCTTTCTTTAATTTAAAAGCTACATTCAGTAAGAGCTCTTTACATTTGCAGATACCTTCTGTGCTGTAATTCAACTTGACAGATTTAGTCTGCTGCGGAGCAACTTCCAAATCTTTCACCATACCTGTCTGAACAACTTCTCCGTTTGCCAACAGTTCCCATTCTGCATAGTAGCCGCTCAGGTCGCGGAAGAAGTTTTCATTATAAACATTGATGACGCCGTTTGCCAAATCGGAGGGAGTAGCCCAGATGGACTGATAGATATGGCCTACTTCGTACATATGCGGATTCGGTTTGCGATCCGGACTAATTAAGCCGTTGTCCATAAAGTTGTTGTCGGAAGCATCATAACGATTCCAGTCACCGCCATAAGCATAGAAAGGAACACCGTCTTTTGTTTTCCAGCGTAAGGACTGGTCTACGAAGTCCCAGATAAAGCCACCCTGGTATTTCGGGTATTTACGAACCAGATCCCAATATTCTTTAAATCCGCCTTCCGAGTTACCCATGGCATGTGCATACTCACATTGGATAAGGGGTTTGTCAATGCTACCTTTACTATATTCTTCACTTCTCTCGTAGTTCAGGTACATCGGGCAATAGATATCAGTGAATTCGCTTGTCCGTGCTTGTTCATATTGTACGGCACGCGTTTTGTCCTCGTTCTTAATCCAGGTATAACAAGCCTCGAAGTTAGGACCCATACCGGCTTCATTACCTAACGACCAGAAAATGATGGATGGGTGGTTATATCCGCGTTGCACGTTACGTTGATTGCGTTCCATATGCGCTTTTGCGTATAATGGATTTTTAGCCAGTGTCTTGTCGCCGTATCCCATACCGTGCGATTCGATGTTGGCTTCGGCAACTAAATAGATACCGTATTGATCGCAAAGGTCATACCACAGGTTGTTGTCCGGATAGTGGCAGGTGCGTACGGCATTTATATTATATTCCTTCATCACTTTGATATCCTGGATCATGCGCTCCGGTGAAACGACATATCCGCCGTCGGGGTCCATTTCGTGGCGGTCGGCACCTTTAAACAATACCGGTTGTCCGTTCACCAATATCTGTGAATTTTTCAGTTCGATTTTACGGAAACCGACTTTGACCGGAATTACTTCCGTATTGTTACCGTCTTTCAGAGTTGCTGTCAGGGTATAGAGGACCGGAGTTTCTGCCGACCATTTTTCAGGATTTCTGACTGCGATATCTGTTGAAATTTTACCGGCACCTTTTACGGATGAAGTGGCAACTTCTTTTCCTGCCTTATCCAACAATTTCAGATCCACTGTGCCGCTTCCTTTCAAATTAAGCGATACATTCAAAGTCGCATCTTTGTATTGTGCATCCAGATCCGGAGTTACGCGGATATCCTGTATATATTTCGGATTACGGGCATACAGGTAACAGTCACGTCCGACACCCGAGAAACGCAGGAAATCCTGGTCTTCCAGATAAGTGCCGTCACACCAGCGGAATACCTGGAATGCGATCACGTTTTTTCCCGGTTTCAGATATTTAGTCAGGTTAAATTCTGCTTCCAGTTTGCTGTCTTCGCTATAACCTACAAACTGTCCGTTTACCCACAGGTACATATTGGATGTGACAGAACCGAAATGGGCGAAGATTTCTTTTCCCTTCCAATCTGCTGGAACGATTATTTCCTTCCGGTATGATCCCACATGGTTGTTTTCGGTCGGAACTTCGGGAGGGTTGTTCTCGAACTGGCTTCTCCATGCATAACCTACGTTTACATAGATCGGATCACCGAATCCGTTCAATTCCCATAAGCCAGGAACTTTCATGTCGGCCCAGCCTTTGTCATTGTAATTTACCTGATAGAAATCTGTCGGGCGCATATCTGCGTTCTTAACCCAGAAAAATTTCCAGTTTCCATTCAAGGTCATGAAATTTTCAGAGGATTCTTTACATCCTTTTAATGCACTGTTCTCATTTTCGTATGCGAAATAATTTGTGTGCATGGGAGCCCTGTTGATTTCGTTTACGTTAGGGTCTCTCCACTCATTTTTTTGAGCGAAAGCTGCTGTCCCGATCAGGGACAGACAGCAAGCAGCAAGTACGTTTAGTTTCATAAGATGTTATTTATTTACGGTTTTTCAGGATTTAATCAATCCATTTTTGCCATTTTACATTATCGTTATATCCGGCTTCAACCATTGTTTCAATGAATTGCATGCCTCTTACGCCATCATGGACAGTCGGGAAGTCCAGGCAATCTCCGCTTGGGGTTTCGCCGTTTTTGATAGCTCTTACAGTAAGTGAGAAATTACGGTAGATATTGGCGAAAGCTTCAATGAAGCCTTCCGGGTGTCCGGCCGGGGTTCGGGTATTCCACAATGCCTTTTCGCTCAGATAGCCGTTATTACCGATATTCAATATTTCTGCCGGACGGTTGCCCCATTTCAAGGTCAGTGTGTTCGGCTCCATTTGATGCCATTCGAGCCCGCCTTTTTCGCCATATACACGGATGCGGATGTTGTTGGCCTCGCCTGTTCCTATCTGGGTTGCCGTCAGGACACCTGTCACATCGTTCTCGTAACGAAGGAATGCGGCGCCGTCATCATCGATCGGACGTCCGGGAACGAAGGCTTTCAGGTCTGCACACAGTTCTTGTACTTTCAGTCCGGTAATATATTCGCTCAGATGCCAGGCATGTGTTCCGATATCGCCTACGCAACCAGCCTTGCCGGAGCGTTTCGGGTCTGTGCGCCACCCGGCATTGTTGCCGCCTTGCAGCTCGATGCGCTCAGCCAGCCATCCTTGTGTGTATTCGACATATACACGGCGCAATTTGCCGAGTTCGCCATTCGCAATGCGGGCTTTCGCTTCTTTTACGGCCGGATAGGCTGAATATACATGTGTCAAAGCCAGGATAAGTCCCGTCTCTTCAACTTTTTTCTGCAGGAGTTTAGCTTCTTCCAGTGAAAATGTCATCGGTTTATCCACTACCACATGAAATCCTCTTTCAAGTGCCATCATAGCCGGTTCGAAATGCCAACGGTTGGGAGTCACGATGGTAACAAAGTCCATCCGCTCGTCTTCCGGCAAGGTCATTTCATGTTCGAACATTTCCTGGTAAGTGCTGTAAATCCGGTCTTCCGGCAAGAAATAGGATAAACCGGAACTTTTGGATATCTCAGGGTCTACGCTGAAACATCCGCAAACTAATTCAATTTGGTTGTCCATAAAGGCTGCCCGGCGGTGGATTGCCCCGATAAAAGCGTCGCTTCCTCCGCCAACCATACCCATTCTTAATTTTCTGTTCTTCATGATATTATTAAATTAGCAATTTAATGAATTGAGATACTGCCCAAAGTTACAAAATCTTGTAAGATGTACAATAGCGTTGCAACATTAAATTGCAATATTGGTTGTATAGGTTTCAAGATTCAGTATCACTCTATCACGGTTGCTTATTAAATATTGAGGAATAAGTGTGATAGATGTATTAGGAAAAATAATTTATAAAATAGATGATTGGTGTAGAAGTCTCATGTTCGAAGGGGGGCAGAATACGCCCCCTCTTCTTAGGTGAATTTTTAGATTATTCTCCATATCCAGGATTCTGGATCAAGTTTGGATTACTGTTGCATTCATTGCGCATCATAGGTAAATAATAACATTTGTCTACGAATTGGCGGCCTTCATTGTTTAGATCAATTACTTTGTAGTGCATGTCCCAAACAGTAGGGTCGGCGTCATATTTACTTCGAGCCCCGATACCAGGTTTCAATGTTGCGGTCACACGGATACCTTTTAAGCTATTCAGGCCTGGCAATTCTGGTGCAATCATCCAGCGGCGAACGTCCCAATAACGAATTTCTTCATAAGTAAATTCCAGGCGGCGTTCGTTTTGGTAGATCTTTCGCAATTCATTTTGATCGTTTGTTGTTATAGTCGGTAAATTGACATTCGCGCGATATTCGTTCAAGTACTTCTTGGCTTCATCCAGCTCTCCTAATTCAATACAAGCTTCGATGTAGTCGAAATAAATTTCGGAAAGGCGAATGAACGGGAAGATGGCATTAATCTTGTTACGATGGTCTCCATCCGCCGGGTTGATATATTTTTTCAAATAATATCCAGTGTAAGTGGCATTCCAGTTTTCTCCTCCTCCTGCACGTGTATCCATTCCGGGGAAGAACTTAGAGTCGTCTGTTATGGACGGATCTAACTGGTAGTAACCGGTCTGGATTTTGCCGGTTGGCTCTATTGCCGCAAAGTCCGATGGACGTTGAATCCATTGCATTCCATCGTACATGATTGTTGCATAAAAGCGTGGTTCGCGATTGCTGTAAGGGGCTGTTGCATGTTGAGGATCGTTCCAGTTGAACTTGCTACCGTCTTCCATTGCATAGGCATCAACCAAATCTTGTATAGGTGTATTGCCTCCCCAAGCATGATAACCGGAAGGACCATTGAATATCGGCATCTTGGTTCCACTTTCATCTTTGGTGTCGATGAAATAGCGCGAGAAGATGTTGTCTGCACTTTCCGTTAGAAAGAATTTCCAGATAGCTTGTGCTTTCTCTTCTGTTGACAGTCCGCTTCCGCCATAAGTCGGAATGGCGTGTCCCATCGGATTGTCCAAAAGGTCTTTAGCTGCAGCTTTGGCTGCTTGCCAACGTTCAGTACGTGATCCTTCTGTGTAGAATAACAGTTCGGGATGTGCGTAAGAACCCAGTAAGGACGATTTGGCAGAAGCAGTAGGCTGATCGTGCAGATCACTGGCTACATCTGTTAATACGCGAACTCTCAGCGCTTTTACGGCGGCTAAAGTTGCACGTCCTTTTTGTGTATTAGCAAATGTGCGGTCTTTCAGGTATTCTGCAGCATTGTCGATATCACTTAATACTTGCTTGATGCAATCTGTATAAGAAGACCTTGGAATAAGGAATGATTCGGGATCATCTGTCAATTGGGTTACCCTCAACTGGATGGGTACTCCGCCGAATGCGCGGGTTAAACGGTGTAAGAAATAAGCACGTAAAAAGTATGCTTCTCCTTTTAATTGCACTCGTGCATCTTCTGCAAATGTGGCATTATCCAGATTTTCGATAAAGTCATTGCAAGAACGTATATTCAAGTATAGACGCTGCCACTGATGCCCGCTTTGAGTCTTTGAGAACCAGCCGAGGTTAACATCGGTGACTGCACCGGCATTCGTTTCCGGAAATTCGCGTCCATGCGTGAACATGGCTTCGTCGCATGCAGAAGCCTGTAACTCTTCTGTAAAACCTGCATCTTGGAAAGCAAAATAGATATCGTACATATAGGCTTCAGCCAGGCTTTTTTCTTTCCAGATATCTTCCGCCATGATTTCCGTTTGTGATTTTGTATTCAGGAAATCCGTACTACATGAACTTGTCAGTAATATGGCAGTGAGTAAATATAATATATTCGCCTTTTTCATATTCAAATTGATTTAGAAAGTTACTGTAAAACCGACGTTGATGATCTTAGACTGCGGATAGTTGGTTGCGTTGGAACTTGTACTTTCCGGGTCGATATCCTTGCATGGTGAGAAGGTCAACAAGTTAACACCATTGACATATATGCGGGCGTATGAAATAAGCTTAGTTTGTGCTAACCAGGCTTTTGGTAGCGACCAACCGATTTCAAGGTTCTTCAAGCGGATATAGTTGGTGTTAACCATCCAGTAAGTATTGTTTCCGGCCGCTGTTCCATCCCAATAATACTGGCTACGTTCATTTACGCGCGGGTATTTGTCCGAGGGGTTTTCAATTGACCAATGTTTGTCATATACATATTTCGGATAATTACCGATATCGCCTGCTTCCCAATATACTTTTGTCCAAGAGTCTGCAGCTCCCTGGAACAAGACGCTCAGATCGAAGTTTTTCCATTGCAGGTTTCCTGTGATACCATATGTCCATTTGGGTTCATTATTGCGGTTTGAACGAACACGGTCGTCTGGTGTGATTTTACCGTCTCCGTCAATATCCTTGAACTTCATATCGCCCGGTTTCAGGTCTGCATCTTTTGTGATACCGTCATAATTCGGGCGGTTTGCAGTGTTATTGATTTCGTCCCAATCTTTGAATACACCGTCATATTGGTAATATAGATCTGTATTCATCGGATGTCCGGTTGATTTCTGCCACTGGGGAGAACCGGGAGATTCGTCCCAAAATTTGATTGTGTTTCTTGCATAACCTCCGGTTGCAGAGATGCTGTAATGCCAGTCTTTACCGATGTTGTCGTTCCATTCGATTTTAAAATCGAAACCAGTGTTGTCTACTTTACCGATGTTTTCAGCTGGTAAGGTTAAACCTGAAGTTGTCGGAATAGAGGCATTTCTGCGCCACAGAATGTTAGAGCGCTTATTGTAGAAATAGTCTGCTTCGAGGTACAGACGGTTGTCGAATGTACGGGTTTCAATACCGACATTGAAATTGTTGGCGCGTTCCCAAGTAATATTCGGATTCGGGAAACGGCTGATACGCAAACCTTTTTCGTCTGCATTGTCGACGATATATCCCCATTCGTAGTAGTAAGTCGGAGCAAATTGATATTCTCTCAAGCTACCGTCATAATATACCTGGTCGTTACCCATCTGCCCCCAGGATGCACGGACTTTGAAGTAATCAATAAAGGAGAGATTTTCTTTCCAAAAATCTTCTTCGGAAATACGATATCCTAACAAGACACCGGGGAAAAAGCCGAAACGGTTCCCTGCTGCAAACATATACGAACCATCGTAACGCCATACAAACTCAGCCAGATATTTTTCTTTATAGTTGTATGCTAAACGTCCGAAATAGTTCATGCGGGCACGCTCCCAGTTGTCACCATCGCTTTTAGCATTCTTTTCTTTATCACCGCCTGCATTAAAATGATGCAGGGCGTTTGATAGGAAATAACGGCGATAGGCATTGAATGACTCTGCGTTTGACCAGTCACGTTCCATGCCGATAAGAAAGTTTATGCCATGGTCTCCAAAGTTACGGTCGTAAGTCAAAATACCACTTAGCACGGTATTGGTCTGGTCTGTGGATTCCATAGATAAATCAGGGTCTTCATGATTCGGATAGCTGAGCATCGGCGTCAGTTTTGGAGTAATGCCATCTGCTTCATAGCTTACTTTATCCCAATCATATAAAGTCCATGGCTGGAACCATGTTTTGCTCTGTTTTAAATATTTATCATACGATACGGAAGCTGTCAATTTCAAACCATCAATCCATGGCTGGGTAATTTCAACTTTTGCATTACTCTGGATATAGTAACGTTTATCATGTGTATAACCTGTTGCATCCGTACAGGCGACAACAGGGTTGCGTCCGTATTCCTGCGCCGGACCGGGAAGTCCGTTAGGCCAGTATGCTTGGTCTGTAGGGCGGCCCCTGGAAGTGAACCATAGTAAATCACCGGCTCCCTGGCTGGGGAAATTACGATTTTCCTGGCGTCCCATCAATTGTGCACCGACTTTAATATAATCATTAAATTGTGCATCTACGTTCATACGCAGGTTGAATTGTTTGTAGTTGTTTGCGGAGTTTTGATAAAGCCCGTCGGTATATTTATGACCGAAATTTACAAAATACTGGTATTTGTCGGATCCACCTTCTAAAGATGCGTTATGGACACGTTGAGGTGACCAGTTCTTAAATGTTGCGGCATACCAGTCTGTGTTCGGATATCTCCAGGGGTCACTGCCGTTACGATAGAGCTCGATCTCTTCCGGCGTTCTGAATAACGTATAATCCCCCATGCTTTCTCCGTTGTTCAGAGCCGGGTTTTTCATAGCTTTGTTCATATAGAGTTCATTCATTAGTTCGGAATATTCTACGGCGTCGCACATATCCGGCAGGTTGGTCGGCTTAGACCATCCTTGATTGAATGAATAGGTAAATTCAGGTTTTTTTGCGGCCCGTCCTTTTTTTGTTGTGATCAAGATTACGCCATTGGCGGCACGGGCTCCATAGATAGCAGCAGATGCATCTTTTAACACGGACATTGTCTCGATTTCGTTTGGATCCAAGCGTTCTAAGCCACCGGCTCTTGCAGCAACTCCGTCGATTACGATTAAGGGGTCGTTGTTTCCTAATGTATTTGAACCACGGATGCGGATGGTGGCTCCATCGTATCCCGGCTCACCGGAACGTTGGTATGTTACTACACCTGACATTTTACCGGCAATAGCATTTGACAGGTTTGCAACTGGTGATTTAATCAAATCTTCACCTTTCAATGTCGACACAGAGCCGGTAACAGTTTCTTTTTTCTGTACACCGTATCCCACAACGACTACTTCGTCGATGTTTTGAGTGTCTTCCTGTAGTGTGATGTTAATTGACGTTTGGTTTCCGGCTGAAACTTCTTGTGTCCGGTATCCGATGTAGGAAAATACAATTATTGCATTTGTCGGAACTTCTAAAGTGTACTTGCCGTCAATGTCGGTAATGATACCGGTGGTAGTACCTTTTACTGATACGTTTACACCGATAAGTGGTTCGCCGGTGGCGTCAATAACGGTGCCTTTAATGGTCTTTTGCTGTGCAAAAACGGTGGTTGTACAGAATGCAAAAAGCAATAAGGTTAACATTTTAAGAAGATTGCTTATTACACCACCTTGCTTGGAATGTGTTTTTAAAGAAGATTCTTTCATGTTCTTTCTTTATTAAATGAATATAAGGTTAAAAAAACAATAAGGATATTACTATCCTGCTAAAAAACTGGAATTCTAATATTATGTGATCATAGGCAACAAGTATTAAATGAAACATTTATTTTGAAAAAAAATATCATTTGATATTGGGTGAATTTTACAATAAGAGGATTACGTTATAAATGACCGAGTAAGTATTTTCCTGGCATATCCATCCGATATGCCAGGGCCTGATTGGAAATGCCTCTTGAATAGAGGTTGAAAGATAAGTGATGCATTGTAGATGCTCTTTTGGCTGTAATACAAACTTTTCTTGGTCTCATCTTGAACTCTTTTTTAGGTTAACAATCTTATAATGAGATGTGTATTTCTTGAAGTAAACACAACTCTTGTTAATTGTTATGAATTATATTTGATGCAAATATATTGCAAAATGTTATATGTGCAAAATTATTCGCAATAAAATATTGCAGGATGTGCTTATTTTGTTCTGAGACAATTGTTAACTTGGTTATATGAACAGTATATTGGATAATATTGATACAATTCGAAGGAATAAAGGTTATTCACAGGAATACATAGCTGCACAAATAGGTATGAAGCAGGCGGGGTTTAGTCTGATAATGTCTGGAGAACGTGAGCTTAAATATAATACCTTATTGCAAATTGCAAAGGTATTACAGATCTCTGTAATAGATGTTATTACATTTCCGGAGAAATATATTCCTTCTAAAGGAAGCAGTCTGTCGACAGAGGCTGTCTTACAAATAAAACTGGATGGCGATAAAAAAGATCAGATACTAAACATTGCACTTGGAGAACAGATTGCAGATTTGCTGAAATCGAAATGATTTTCTGGAGGAATGCACGGAAGGAGAGGCTCGAACTCCCGACACCTGGTTTTGGAGACCAGTGCTCTACCGACTGAGCTACTTCCGTGTTTGCGGGTGCAAAGGTAAGATATTATTTTGAATAACCAAGCCCTTAATATAAATTCTTCACTTTGTACTTTGAGAATGTTTTGAATATCTTTGTGTGTTCCATAAAATCAATCAACAAAAACATGAAAAACGAATTAGAAATGAACGCCAACCCTTTGGTTGAGCATCTTCAGAAGCCATCTTCCGAATTTACAAAGGCGGATATTGTATCTTATATAAAGGATAAAGGTATCCGGATGGTAAACTTTATGTATCCTGCCGGTGACGGACGGTTGAAAACGCTGAATTTTGTAATTAACAATGCGGCTTATCTGGATGCAATTTTGACTTGCGGCGAGCGTGTGGACGGTTCCAGCCTGTTCTCGTTTATCGAGGCGGGAAGTAGCGATTTGTATGTGATCCCGCGTTTCCGGACGGCGTTTGTCGATCCTTTCTCCGAATTACCGACGTTGAGTATGCTGTGTTCGTTCTTTAATAAAGATGGGGAGCCGCTGGAAAGTTCACCTGAATATACATTGCACAAGGCAAGCAAGGCTTTTACGGATGTGACCGGCATGGAGTTCGAGGCGATGGGCGAGTTGGAATATTATGTAATCGCAGAAGAGGAAGAGCTGTTCCCGGCAACAGACCAGCGGGGGTATCACGAGTCAGGGCCGTATGCCAAATTTAATCAGTTCCGTACGCAGTGTATGCAATATATCGCACAGGCAGGCGGACAGATCAAATACGGACATTCGGAAGTGGGTAATTTTACCCTGAACGGGAAGATCTATGAACAGAATGAGATCGAGTTCCTGCCGACGAGAGTGGAAGACGCAGCCGACCAGTTGATGATTGCCAAATGGGTGATCCGGAATCTGGCATACGAATATGGTCTTGACATTACTTTTGCCCCGAAGATAACGGCGGGGAAGGCCGGCTCCGGTTTACATATACATATGCGCATCATGAAAGACGGCAAGAACCAAATGTTGCAGGATGGTATTTTGTCGGGAACAGCCCGCCGGGCAATTGCCGGAATGATGAAGCTGGCACCGTCTATTACGGCATTCGGCAATACCAATCCGACTTCTTATTTCCGTCTGGTTCCCCATCAGGAGGCTCCGACTAATATTTGTTGGGGCGATCGTAACCGTTCCGTTTTGGTACGCGTTCCGTTGGGATGGGCAGCCAAGAAAGATATGTGTTCGCTGGCGAATCCGCTCGAGGCGGACAGCCATTACGATACGACGCAAAAGCAGACAGTCGAGATGCGTTCGCCGGACGGATCGGCTGATCTTTATCAATTATTGGCAGGATTGGCAGTCGCTTGCCGGTATGGATTCGAAATCCCGGATGCGTTGGATGTTGCGGAAAAAACGTATGTGAATGTGAATATCCATCAGGCTGAAAACAAAGCGCGGTTGGAATCTTTAGATCAGTTACCGGACAGCTGTGTCGCTTCAGCTAAACGTTTGCAACAGCAGAGAGCGATATTCGAACAATATAATGTGTTCAGCCCGAGTATGATCGACGGTATCATAAAGAAACTGGAAAGTTATTGCGATACGATGTTGCGCAAAGACCTGGAAGGCCACACCGAAGGAATGCTGGAACTGGTGAATCGGTATTTCCATTGCGGGTAAGATATAGTTGAAAGTGGAGAGTTGAAAGTTAAAAATATCGCTTGTCGCAACTTTCCACTTTCAATTTTCCACTTTCAACTGATATTCAGTTCTTCAAACATGACTTTATAGGCAGCAGCCTTTTCTTCCAATGGTTTCGGGTACGCCCGGGAGGAAGAAGGCATGCGGTAAAGGCGGAAGACACGGTCCAACAAGGTGAAACGGGAATAGGAGCCGACTTTGGGTTCTTCAACCGGAGGCAGCATGGCAATTAATGTATCCATCGCTTTTTGTCCTGTTACGACAATGGCTTCACATGCGGGAATCTTGGCCAGAACTTCAGCCGGGTTCAATGGAGTGACAACCTGCAGGAAGTTGTCGGATGCATTGCCTTTCAGACGGATTACCTCCATTGCCGTATCGCCGATCCCGATTCCTTTTTCCCGGCAGAAAGCTTTCGCTTTTTCTTCGCTGAAAGCCTTCTTTGTTTCCAGAAAGTATTCCTTGTTATGATAGAAAATCAGGCCGAGTATCCGCCACATATCGTTTTGGATATTCGGGTAGTAGAAGTTCATAGACCAGCGCGCGAGCGGAGGCGGGAAGCTTCCTAACATCAGTAACTTCGTATTCTCCGGCAGGAAGAACCCTAAAGGATGTTGTTCGACCTCTTTCTTCTCCATTATTTATCTTCTTTCCTTTGTCTCTTGGCATCTTCCTTTGCCATCAACACGACATTGTAGACAAAATCGGTCATCCATTCTTCCGAGTAGCCGAGTGACTCTTTGTATTTCCGTATTCTCCAGGCTACTTTCTGTGTGCTGACTTCTTTCCATTCCGAGCGGGTTACGATCTCGTGGATGGTCTTCTGCGTCTGGGCATATAAAAGTTTCTTTACCAGCATGGAGAAACGGAACTTCCATTGCATCAGAGTGTCCAGCAGGGAGAACAGGTCGTTGTTGAATCCCTGGTACATGATGAAATAAGATTTAATGTCGTTCTGCGTCCGGCAGTTCTTTTTGATGGAAGCGTCGATTTCTTTGAAGAAGTTTTCGTTCAAGCCGTATTCCTGCATCAGTATTTTGCGGGCACGCGATTTCTCGGCGATCCCTAACTTATTGTTCTGTGTCGGGATTTTGAGCATCCGTTTAAACAGCGCCATATCGTTCAATATGTTGAGGTTCGTGATCCCTAACTGTACGGCCATCACTGCCTGATAATACACGCGGATCAGCGTAACAAACTCCTCGACGGAGCCTTTCGATACGACTGTTTCTTCTTCTTCTTTCTTCTTGAATAGTTTGGAAATGATATTCATTTGTATGTTCGTTATGATAATTTGGGGGCAAATATACTAAAACTTGTCCCGCCGACAGACATTCTTCCTACTCAATTCGTTCAATCGTTATTTCCGGAAATGTCTCCGTGAACCAGAGGAGCGGGCTGTCATCCGAATATTTCTTTGCTTTCACAACTAATGACACGAGGTAAGTGTTTGTGGCCGTATGGCTTAACTCCTTTAGCTCGTAAGAGGCGAGCAGATATCCCCGTTCGGATATGACGGGTATGATCTTTTTAATAATATCTTTCTCTGTCGTGGAAAAAACAATCAGCGAACTTTTCATTCCCACACTTTTAAAGATAACGCTTAGTAGCTCTAACCCGACCAGCGTGAGAATGGTTGCGGCAATACTGATGCCGTACATACCGGCACCGCAAGCCAACCCGATACCGGCCGTAGCCCAAATCCCGGCGGCTGTGGTCAGACCTCGCACGAACTGTTTCTGTATGATGATGGTGCCGGCCCCGATAAAACCGATACCGCTGACAACCTGTGCCGCAACACGGCTCGGGTCGAGTGATACGCTGTCTTCCAGGATGATTTGCTGGAAGCCGTATTGCGAAACAATCATAATCAGTGCACTTCCTAAAGAAACGAGGAAGTGAGTGCGGTACCCCGCCTCTTTAGCCCTGTATTCCCTGTCGAGCCCGATCACGGCTCCCAGGATGCCGGCCACGAATAGTCTTAAAATAAAATCCCATATCATGACAAAAATATTATATTCTGCAGTATGTAAACCGCGGCGCCCGACAAATAGCCGGCCATTGCGAGCAGGGAGACCCGTTTCAGGTACCAGAGGAAGTTAATCCCTTCCAAGCCCATGACGACGACTCCGGCAGCAGACCCGATAATCAACATGCTGCCTCCGACACCGGCACAGTAGGCAAGGAACTGCCAGAACACGCCGTCCTGTACGAAATGAGTCATATAAACCGGATCGGCGGCTGTCGCAATCATCGCATCCGAAGCGATCGGGTACATGCCGATAGCTCCGGCGACAAGCGGAACATTGTCGACAACGGCTGAAAGGGTTCCGATAATCAGGTTGACCGCATACACATTTCCGATCGTGTCGTCCAGCCAAAGTGAGAAACTACCTAAAACGCCACTGCAACGCAGCGCGTCTACAGCCAGCAGGATGCCGAGGAAAAACATCAGAGTCGCCCCGTCGATGCGGCTGACTACTTTCGACAGGCGCAGTTTCAGGTCTTCGTTGATCGGCGTCCGCCGATACATCAGTTCGGTGAATACCCACAAAATCCCGACTCCCATCAGAATCCCCATAAACGGGGGCAGATGCGTGATTGTCTTGAATATCGGCACGAACAGCAGGCAGAACACGCCGATGCAAAGAATCGCCAACTTTTCATTTGCCTTTAATACCTTTAAGAGCTGGTTATCCCTGTTTTCCTCGAAAGCGTTAGGCGGCGTCACCTTCCCGTGCAGATAGCGGGAGATGAGCAACACCGGAACCAATGCCGACACGAGGCTTGGCAAAAACAAATGCGGGATGGTTGCCGAAGTCGATATGTTTCCTCTGACCCACAACATGATGGTCGTCACATCACCGATAGGCGACCAGGCTCCGCCGCTATTGGCTGCAATCACGATGATACTGCCGAAAATCCAGCGTTCCTTATAGTTACCGATCAGTTTCCGGATCAGCATGACCATTACGATAGAAGTAGTCAGGTTGTCCAGGACTGCTGACATGAAGAATGTTATGGTGGCGATTACGAATAACAGTTTGCGTTTGCTATTGGTCGTGATACGGTTGGTGATAAACATAAAGCCCCCGTGCGAATCGACCAGCTCGACTGTGATCATGGCCCCGATCAGGAAAATCAGTGTCTCGGCAATCTCACCGATGCTATCTAATATCTGGTGGTCGATGACAAAACGGATACATTGATCGGCGTATGGCAAATCCTTCATGAAAGGAAAAGCGTCCAGGAAAAGACTGAATTCTTCGGCGGAAGCCGTCGGGATAAATTGTGGTGATCCAAAGGTGTATAAGACCCAAAGAATCGTCCCTGTCAGGAGCGCTGTCCCCGCCTTGTTGATTTTTAGAGGATGTTCCAATGCGATAAGTAAATATCCGACCAGGAACACGATGATCATTGCTGTCAACATCATATTTGTATTAATTGCTTTATATCCGCAAAATTATCAATTTATATGGAACTAACACTGTTGTGGAGACGCTTTTTCTAAATATAAATGTAACTGGATTTTCATTCCCTGTAACACCTTAGTCATTATGTTGAAATGCAGTTGGAGGACTTTTGCAGCGGAAATACATTTATCCACTAAATACAATTGTGTATGAAAAAAAGTTTACTTCTTAATGTGCAGTCTCTGGTTGCTGCTGCACTTGTTTCTTTAACGGCTGGCGTACAGCCGCTTTCCGCACAGGAAACAACTCTTACATTGAATAAGGCGGACTTTTCCGTTCCTACCTGGACGAAGTTGTTGCGCGCATCGAAGGCTGCCGATGGCAAACTGCCTTACAGTATTAATATGACAATAAACGGCGATCCTTCTTCACAACTTGGTTTTGCCTGGTTTACGAATCCGACTTCGGAAAAGGGGATGGTTCAGATCGTAAAGAAAGCAAATGCAACAGAAAAGGATTTCGAAGGTTCTATTATTACTCAGGATGCAACAATCGAGCATGTTTCTGTGAATTATCTGGTAGATGCCAATAAGGTGGATGCCGGTATCGAGTCGAAAACGGATATGGCTTACACCAGTCATAAAGCGCTGGTCGATAAGCTTTCTCCGGGTACAACTTATTCATTTCGCGTCGGTGTGCCCGGAGCTTGGAGTGAAATTGGTAGTTTTACAACCGCTAAGAACGATAAGAGTGCCTATTCCTTTATTTATATAACGGATACACAAGCCCAGTATGATGAAATGTTCGATGTGTCGCAGAAGACGATTCACGCAGCTCAACGTCTTGTCCCGGATGCGCAGTTCGTACTTTGCAACGGTGACTTTGTTGAAACGACCGGTGCGACAAAAACTGCTGATGTAGACAAAAACTTCTCATCCGAATGGGAGTGGGAACAGTGGTTCTCAACCATGCAGGATGTATGGATGCAAAAACCGTTGGTTCCGGCACAGGGAAATCATGACCGGAGCGTGCGTGACAGTAATTTTGCCAAACATTTCAATACGGATAATTCATTCAATGAAAATTCTTCGGCCAAGACTGCTATGGACGGAACTATCTACTCCTTTGTTTACGGAGATGCGCTCTTCATGGTAATCAACTACGAAGATTATAGCGCCGAAGGATATTTTGATGAGTTGAAGGCTTGGATGCGCAAGCAGGTAGATGCTCATAAGGATGTGAAATGGCGTATCGCTACCTATCATAAGAATATGTTTACCGGTAGCAACTCCCACCAGGACGATGCCGACGGTAAGGCTGTCCGTGCCGCCATGCTTCCGATATTCGATGAGTTGAAGATTGATCTGGCGCTTCAGGGACACGACCATATCTATGAGGTGATCGGCCCGGTCAGCAATACAGCCAAGACGCTGGTCGCCGATGCTGTTCAGAACGTAGAAGTAGTCGGCCAGCCGGGTGCTCGTGAGAATATGACCGGAAAGAAGGGTGGCGTGTTTAATGTAAAAGACGGGACGCTTTATTTCTTGAACAATTCCGCCGGTAAGAAAAAATACGAACCGCGTAACGAAGCTGCCATGATTGCATCTTTGGACAAACATGAGGTGGCTAATTACTGGGGTCTTTTCTCCGGCAAATTTGGCCAGACAGGCGAACCTACTTTCAGCCGTGTCAATATGAGTACGGATAAAATCGAGATTGAAACCTATACGGTCAACGATCTGGGCGAACCTTCTTTGTTCGACTCTTTCACTGTGGTCAAAGACGATGCGACAGCCAATACAAGCGTTCTCAAGTCGGCTCAGGTGACGGTTGCGCCGAATCCTGCATCCGATGTAATCCGTATCGACGGAGTGATTGCCGACAAAGTGGAAATCTTCTCGATGAACGGAGATTTGGTTAAAGTAGCCAGAAATAGCAACGAAGTGAATGTAAGTTCGCTGGCGACCGGTATGTATGTGGTAAAAATCACTGCAGATAATGAGTTGTTCTTCTCCAAAGTAATGAAAAAATAACCAGGATAAGGGGGTGTGTCAAAAGTAAGTTCTAACGCTTTAGCGTGTCATTGCGGACTTGCCCCGCAACCTTATACTAAACTGATTTACAGTAATTAGGATGAGATGGCAGGTGCAGTCATCCCGGACTTGATCCGGGACCGCCAAGACACAGACGCTATAAATAGGACTTTTGACACATCACCTTATTGTATAAAACGGTTTTTTTAGGTTTAAGAGACATCCGAAACAAAACAAATGTTAATCTACTTTTTTGACCTCAAAAAGGGACTTTTTCGCCTTTTTTGAGTGTTTTCCCAAATTACGACAGTCTTCTTTGCCATTACGACCGTGCTACTGTGTAGTGCACTCGGCACCTCGCGAAGATTAGGACGGTCATAATGGCGATTAGAACGGTCGTAATTGAAAAGAGGACCGTTTTCAGGGCAAAAAAGCCCCTTAATTTCCTTGGGATATTTGGAACGCCGTCCGTTTTATTTTCAAATATTCGATTCTCCGGGAGTTAAGCTTTATCACATTGTCGGTGTTTCCGGTTTCCGGCAATCAAATTGCACGCTTTTTGAAACGGACTGCGCACCTCGTTTTTCCCATTGTCAGAAAGGGAAGCTTAAACCGTGAAAAGAGTCAATCCAAAATCGATCAAATTTTCGGACGAAATAGAAAAATAGCCAAAAAGGGGGTTATTGTAAATTTCGTATTTAAGACATGAGGTTTTTCGAACCTGTAAGTGTTAATCCGCTTTTCGAACGTCAAAAAGTTGGTTCTGCCCAATCTTTTGTATCTTTGTCCTGCATTTTAAGCAGATATGAATATATGATAAGCTACTTACAGATAGATAAGCTGACCAAGAGCTTCGGCGACCTGGTTCTTTTTGAGGATATTACTTTTGGAATTGCGCAAGGACAGAAAGTCGGGCTGATAGCCAAGAATGGTACAGGTAAAACGACTTTGCTGAATATCATAGCCGGTAAGGAAGATTATGACAGTGGGGCGGTTGTCTTCCGTAACGACCTGCGCGTCGGATATCTCGAGCAGACGCCGCATTATCCGGACGGCTTGACTGTCTTACAGGCTTGTTTCTATTCGCCGAACGAGACGGTGCGTCTGATTGCCGAATACGAACAGGCGATAGCAAGCGGCAACCATTCCAATCTCGAAGACATACTGCTCCGGATGGATAACCTGAAGGCCTGGGACTACGAACAGCGGGCGAAGCAGATTTTAGGGCAGTTGAAGATACAGAATTTCGACCAGAAGGTGGAAACGCTTTCCGGCGGACAACTGAAGCGCGTGGCATTGGCAAACGTCCTGATTACCGATCCGGAACTGATTATTCTTGACGAGCCGACCAACCACCTGGACCTGGAGATGACCGAATGGCTCGAAGGATACCTGTCTCGTGCGAACATTAGCATATTGATGGTGACGCACGACCGTTATTTCCTGGACCGTGTCTGTAGCGAGATCATCGAAATAGACCGGCAGCAGATTTACCAGTATAAAGGAAATTACAGCTATTACCTGGAAAAACGCCAGGAACGCATAGAGGCTTTGAATACGGAAGTCGACCGGGCGAGCAACCTGCTTCGCAAGGAGCTGGACTGGATGCGCCGTCAGCCACAGGCTCGCGGGACCAAAGCCAAATACCGGATCGACGCTTTCTACGAACTGGAAAAGAAAGCGAAACAGCAGCATGACGCGGGCAACGTGAACCTGGATGTGAAGGCGTCGTATATCGGTTCCAAGATTTTCGAGGCGGAACATGTCTGTAAGCGTTTCGGCGACCTGAAGATCGTAGAAGATTTCAACTACGTCTTTGCCCGTTACGAAAAGATGGGGATTGTCGGAAACAACGGGACCGGGAAGTCGACCTTTATCAAGATGTTGATGGGAGAGGTGGAGCCGGACAGCGGACGGTTTGATGTGGGCGAAACGGTTCGTTTCGGCTATTACAGCCAAGACGGTCTTCAGTTCGACGAGCAGATGAAGGTGATCGATGTGGTCCAGAATATTGCCGAATATGTTGATCTGGGCGACGGGAAGAAGATGGGCGTTTCCCAATTTCTGAACTATTTCCTGTTTGCTCCGGAGAAACAACATAGCTATGTCTATAAGCTGAGCGGAGGGGAGAAGCGGCGTTTGTACCTGTGTACAGTCCTGATGCGCAATCCGAATTTCCTTGTGCTGGACGAGCCGACGAACGACCTGGATATCGTGACGCTGAATGTGTTGGAGGAATATCTGCGAAATTTCAAAGGATGCGCGATTGTCGTTTCCCACGACCGTTATTTCATGGATAAGGTGGTCGATCATCTGCTGGTGTTCCGGGGTAACGCGGACATCAAGGATTTTCCCGGGAACTATTCACAATATCGTGACTGGAAAGAGGTGCAGGACCAACTGGAAAAAGAGGTCGAAGCCGCTCGCCAGCCGAAACAGGCTCCGGTAGCCGATAAAACGTCCCGTCCCGAAAAAGAACAGAAGAAGAAACTCACTTTCAAGGAACGCAAAGAGTTTGAAGCGCTTGAAGCCGAAATACCGCAGCTCGAAGCCGAAAAAGCCGAGCTGGAAGTGGCGATGAGCAGCGGCACGCTCAGCAACGACGAGTTGTTGGCTAAGTCCGAACGGATTGCAAAAGTAATAGATGAAATAGACGAAAAGACAATGCGCTGGCTCGAATTGAGCGAGTTGGCGTGAATAATGTGCCAATGAGTCAATATGCCAATGTGCCAATTATGAATACGGAGAAACCGATCTTGTGGAACCGGAACTTTGTGCAATGTTGCATTTCCTATTTCCTGATGAATTTCTCTTTCTACCTGTTGATGCCGACGATGCCGCTTTATCTGGTGGAAGTTTTGGGGATCGACACGGCAAATGTGGGGATTGTGCTGTCGAGTTATACGGTCGGGCTGCTTTGTGTCCGTCCCTTCTCCGGATTTCTGGTGGATTGCTTCTCGCGTAAGCCGTTGTATTTATTGGCTTTCTTTGTTTTTGCCGTTATGTTTGGCGGCTATCTGGTCGCGGCGACTATGCTGACGATTATGGCGGTGCGGTTTGTGCAGGGCGGCTTTATGGGGCTTACTTCCGTTTCCGGCAATACGATTGCGATCGATGTGATTCCGTCTGCGCGGCGGGGGGAAGGAATGGGATTCTATGGTTTGACGATCAATCTGGCGATGTCGCTGGCTCCGCTGGTGGCAGTCGTTATCTATGATAAATGGGGCTTTCATTCGTTGGTGCTGGTCGGGTTGGTAGCAGCTTTCATCGGTGTCGGGTCCGTTTGCCTGATCCGCTATCCGAAGCGGGAGAAAATGCCGCGTCCTCATTTTTCCCTGGATCGTTTTATCCTGGTGAAGGCGTTGCCGGCTGCGTTGGCTTATATCCTGGTGGCGATACCTTACGGGATGATTACCTCTTTTGTCGTTTTATATGGGAAAGAGATCGAGGTGGCCAATCCCGGCTACTTCTTTATTTATATGGCGGTTGGTGTGGGGACGTCGCGTCTGATATCCGGCCGCCTGGTCGATTATGGCAAGATCCATTGGGTTTCGGTCTGTTCGTCCGTCTGTCTGTTGGTGACGTTCGCTGTGTTTGCAACCGTTCATCATCCTGTGGCTTTCTTCGTTTGCGCCTTGATGATCGGGATCGGGTATGGCGTGGGAGTGCCTGCCTTCCAATGTCTTTTTGTCAACGTCGCTCCGCATAATATGCGCGGGACGGCAACTTCTACCTATCTGACTTCTTTTGATCTGGGTGTCGGGATTGGTATGCTTTCAGCCGGTTTTATCGCTTCCCATGCGGGGCTGGCTATGGCTTACGGGGTGGGAGGCGGTTGTTGTCTGCTCTCCCTGTTTGTCTATTTGCGTTGGGTACGGCCGTCGTATGAGAAATATAAATTATTAGTTTGATGTATGAAAAGCATTCTGTTAACCATCTTTTTACTGACATATACCTGTTTGCCATGCTTTTGTCAGCAGGCAGTTGATGAAGCATGGGTTGCTTCTATTGATAAAGAATATGCCGTTTTCCCTTCTGAACTGATTTATCTCCAAGTCAGCAAAGGTATTTATGAGACAGGTGAAGACCTTTGGTTTAAAGCCTACCAGTTGAATGCCCAGTCTTTCGGTTTGTCGGATCAAAGCAAGACATTGTATCTGCAAATGATAAATTGCGAAGATAGTATCGTCTGGCAAGAAAAGTATCCGGTAGAAAATGGTATGGCATTCGGCCACGTTTATGTAAGTGAGAAGTTGTCGGAAGGAGATTATTTTCTGGAAGCCTATACCCGCCACTCCTTTCACAATGACACAACTGGAATAATTTCATCCCGTAAAATAAGGGTAGTTAAAAATATCGCTCATGACAGTCAACAACCGGAGAACATTGAAAAAGATCGTTTGCAGTTTGATCTTTTTCCGGAGGGAGGAAACCTGGTTTCGGGCTTGCCTTCGCGTGTGGCATTTAAGGCGACGAATGGCAGAGGATATCCGGTAGCAGTAAAGGGAACTTTGTATCAAGGAGAAGCTCCGGTCATTCGGTTTGAAAGTCGTCATGACGGAATGGGAGCTTTCTTCTTTACTCCTGATTCGGAGAAGAAATATCGTATAGAGTTAGATAATGGTGCAGAGTATTCTTTACCGGAGATTTATCTTCAAGGAATGACTTTATGTTTATTTAAACAAGACAAGAAACATCTGGAATTTTTTATTTCACAAGCGGAAGGTTCGTCTGCTCAGGAGATTTGTCTTTTAGGGCAAATTCGTGGAATGATTTGTTGTGTGGCAAAGGGGGTGCTGAAGGACCGGCTTAAAATAAAAATGCCGCTTAATGAGTTTCCTTATCAGGGAATCGTAGAGTTTACCTTATTTAATGGCAATAGGCAACCGGTAGCAGAGAGGTTGGTTTATGTGAATCCGGAAAAGAAGATGCGGATAAAGATTGAACCGGATAAGAAAACATATGCTATTCGTGAAAAAGCGACATTGAAAATAAAGGTTACGGATGAGAATGGCAGACCGTTAAAAACGAATTTGGGCATTAGTGTGTTTGATAAGGCCTATGATAATCCGGCTGATCCGGTAAATATATTGACTCATTGTTATTTGTCTTCCCAAGTACGCGGGAAAATCCACAATCCGCTTTATTATTTCGATGATAAGAATAAAGATCGTATGTCGGCAATGGATTTATTGTTGCTGACGCAGGGGTGGAGGCGGTATGTCTGGAATATAGAAAATGCCTCCGATAATGAGAACCTGGTTTTGCCTGATGAAATAATGGGTGTACAATCTGTTGGCAGTAAGAAGAAAGGGAAAAAAACGCAGGGGACGGAGCAGCTTATCCAGATATCCGGGGCAGAGGGTAATTCAATGTATATATGGGCTGATTCAACCGGTTCTTTTACCGTCGGTACGGATATGTTGAAAGAACTACGGGGCGGTTATGTCTATTTGAAACCGATGTTGTCGAAAGAACTTAAACCAAAACTTGAGATAGAAGATTATTTCGCTCAAATCGATAGCATAAGGAAAAAGAAATCCAGATATTATCCGTCTGCAGAGCCGGAGCAGGATGAAAACGGGCTAATCCTTGATTTGCCTGTAGTGAGCAGTGACAGTACGGTCTTGCTGGACGGTGTAACGGTGACAGGGAAAGCGCGGAGGGCGTTTCGGGATAAGTTTATGGGGCGGTTGGATAGTCTGGCGCAAAAGGATTTGAATAATATCTGGGTTTGTAATTCCTGTGGTTTGTTACTGAATTATAAACCGGGATATGACGGACATCATGCGGTAAACGGTTGTCGGGCTGACAGTATGAGTAGACCTGTTGATGGGCAAACTTACAGGATTGCTAAATTTGAACATTTTCAATCTTCCGGAGTTGGCATACCTTTCCGGGTTATTGACGAACAGCTGGTCGTTTATCAGGGTCCGCTGTATTCGGAAGCAGAACTGCTCCGTATGAATAACATTTGGCGAGCCAAAGGCTATTATGCCGAACGCGAATTTTACAAGCCGGACGAAATAGACATGCAATTGTCAACTCCCGATGCCCGCAATACTTTATTATGGGAACCTTCTGTGATAACAGACGAAAAAGGGGAAGCGGAAGTCTCTTTCTTTTGTTCCGATATCAATACCGGTTTTATCGGAGTGGCGGAAGGGGTTGATGGAACAGGATTGCTTGGCTCCGGTAAATGCGAATTCAGAGTGATAAGAAAATAGAATGATATGAAAAGTTGTTATTGTTATTTGTTGGCGTTGTTGTTGGTTACTGCTTGTTCCGGTAACGGGAGAAGTGTGAAGAACGAGTTTAGAGGAAAGTTGGTAGCTACCAAACAATTGGTGGAAACGGGCGAGAAGAAATTCCGGCTCGATACGGATACGAAAGTGAAGCCTCCTTATATACAGATTTATACCGATGATGCGGGCGATTGTTTGTTGACATTTTTGAATAACCGGAAGAATGCTATTTATTTCTATCGCTATTCGGATACGACTTATCTTAAGCAGATTGCATTTGAGCGTGAAGGGGCCGATGCGATCATGAGCGCGGGCGCTTATTATGTCAAAAGTCCGGATTCGATCTATGTGTTCAACCGTCCGTTGATCGAGATCGCTTTGGCGGACAGTACCGGTCGTGTGCATAACCGTGTCACATTGTTGGATAAGGAAGATAAAGAATGGGCGTTGCATAATCCGCAATATCTGTTTTCGCCTGTCGTACCGTTGATGTTGATTGAGAATCATCTGATTTTGCCCGGAATGTCTCCTTTTCCTGAAAATCTGGCAGATAGGGAAAACTTCCGTTTTACCGCCTGTATCGATCTGGCGACAAACAAGGCGGAATATCACCATCTCTATCCGGAAGAATTATTCGGTAACGGCTACAATTGGGGTGGAGACCTGATTCTTCAACCTTATCCGGCTATCAGTCTGGAAGGGAAGATGGTTCATAGCTTTACCTGCTCGCATGATCTTTATATTTCGGATTGGAAGAATGATGCCGAAACTAAAGTTTATGGAGGTGGTAATACTGCCGGAACGATCCGCTCTATTGACCATGATGCTAAAGGAACGCCGGACGAACTTGTTTATGCTTGCTATATGCAGCAGGATTTATACGCTGCGCTCATTTACGATCCATTCCGCAAAGTCTATTACCGGTATTTGCAACGTGGCTTGCCTGATGCGGATCTGAAAACTCCTCTTGATAGCAAGCCGTTGACAATTATCGTAATGGATGATCAATTCCGCTATCTGGGCGAGACGGAAATCGGTACGGGGCAGGAATGGAATTGGACGAACTCTTTTGTTACGGCCGAAGGGTTGAATATAGAGCATATCGGAGATGAACCCGAAGATGACGATTTTCTGACTTTCGGTTTGTTTAATCTGAAAGATTTATGATAGTATGAGTAGACCAGTCGGTGGGCAAACTTATAGAAATGAATTTATATAGATTGTGTTTATGTAAATATCGATTCGGTCTATATAATCGTGATATTGTGTCTTATTTGTAATATGTGTCTCGTTTGTGCTTCAAAAAGATTCTTATATTGTTAAATTGTGCTCGTTTTGATATTAGTTAACAAAGTTTTACTGTATTCAAGAACAATGTTCTAAAACATGTTGTTATATTTGTAGCAGCAAAAAGATAAAAGGTGAAAAGATAGGGGACAGCGGTCCCCGTGTTTAGGTTTAACAATTTAATGTTTAGGTATTATGAGACGTTTAGGTATGGCTGTTGCAGCCGTTTTATTATGTGCAACGATGGGTTTTGCACGCGAAAACCGTAACAATGTGAGTAAAGAACCGTTTGCTATTAACTTTGAAAAATTGAGCAACTATTTGCAGTTGTCATCTTATCAGGCTAATGAAGTGGCAAACATTAACGAGTATTTTCAGGATATGCAGAAGGAGAGTCTCAGGTCAAGCGAACAGATGCGCGACAAGAAGATGCGCCAGGCTGTTTACGGGAATCTGAAATTGATGAAGAAGGTTCTTACGCCGGAGCAGTATCGCAAATATGTGATCCTGTTGAATGTGACCAACAATAATAACCGTACGTTGAGTTTCTGATTCAAAAAGGTTATTTCTAATAACGGAAGAGATTGCACGCTTTGTGTGTGCAATCTCTTCTTTTTTATCTATCTTTGCGCTGTTTTTTAACAAATAATGAACACATATAAATCGAAACAACAACGCAAACATGGAACAACCGCTTAATCTGGCCTCTAATGCCGCATTGAAAAGAAATGTAGCAGACTACACTTTGATTGTTATCGGTGCTTTTTTCCAGGCACTTAGTTACGTCCTCTTTCTTGCTCCGTACAAGATCGTACCGGGAGGTGTGTATGGTATCTCAATCGTACTTCATTATGTGACAAAAGGAGTTTTCTCTTTTATGCCCGATGGCCTTCCGATGGGTGCGACGGCCCTCTGCTTCAACATCCCGCTGATGATTCTGGCAATGAAAAAGATCGGTTTGGCGTCCGGGCCTAAAACGATCGTGACGTTTGTGTTAATTTCCATCTTTACGGACTCATTGTCCTATTTATTGGGAAATCAGCCTTTGGTTGAGAACGATAGCTTTATCGCTTGTTTCTATGGCGGCGCAATCCTGGGTATCGGTGTGACTTGCGTGTTCCGGGCGCAGAGTACCAGTGCGGGAACGGATGTACTGGCACGTGTGATTGCCAATAATTCGAATCTGAAAGTCAGTAATATGATTATCGTGTTGGATTCATTGGTAGTCTTGTTGGGGCTGATTGTTTTCCGCGACTGGGCGGTTCCTTTGTATTCGTGGTTTACTATCTTCGTTTACGGGAAAATCGTGGAGATGTTCCAGACCGAGAATCCCAACCGGGCTGTCTTTATCGTATCTCGGAAAACACAGGAAATAAAGGAGCTGATCGTCGGGAAGATGGGAATGCGCGGTACTTTTTTGCACGGACGTGGTATGTATGAAGGCAAGGAAAAAGAAATCATCTTTACCATTGCTGAACGTAAAGACCTGCCCCGTCTGAAAGACGAGGTGAAGGAGATCGACCCGAATGCCTTTATCTCCACCATGCACGCGAGCAAGGATTCACCACGACCGGGAATCTAAAGAGTTGAAAGTTGAGAATTGAAAGTTGGAAGAGGTGGATTGAAAGTTAAAAAGTGGTAGCAAAAATAACTTTCAACTTTCAATTTTCAACTTTCAACTAAAATACATACCTTTGCCACATTTAAAAACAAACTGTAAGAAAGAAATGCCTAATATTTCACAACGAGGAGTCAACATGCCGGCTTCTCCTATCAGAAAGCTCGTTCCGCTTGCCAATCAGGCTAAAGCTAAAGGTACTAAGGTGTATCATCTGAATATCGGCCAGCCCGATCTGCCTACGCCCGAAGTCGCGATGGAAGCGATGCGCCGTATCGACCGTAAAGTGTTGGAGTATTCTCCGAGTGAGGGTATCCGCAGTTTCCGTGAAAAGCTGGTGAAATATTATGCGAAATTCAATATCCTTGTGGATGTTGACGACATCATCATCACGACCGGCGGATCGGAAGCTGTCTTTTTCTCTTTTATGGCTTGTCTGGACCCGGGAGACGAGATTATTGTGCCGGAACCGGCTTATGCCAACTATATGGCGTTTGCCATTTCGAGCGGTGCCGTGATCAAGACGGTACCGTCTACGATCGACGAAGGGTTTGCCCTTCCTTCCGTGGAGAAGTTTGAAGAGCTGATCACACCGCGCACGAAAGCAATCCTGATCTGTAATCCGAATAACCCGACCGGTTATTTGTACACGCAGAAAGAGATGGACCAGATTCGCGATATCGTAAAGAAATATGACCTGTTCCTGTTCTCCGATGAGGTTTACCGTGAGTTCTGCTATACGGGTGCGCCCTACATTTCCGCCTTCCACCTGAAAGGGATCGAGAATAATGTCGTGCTGGTCGATTCCGTATCGAAACGTTACAGTGAGTGCGGTATCCGTATCGGAGCGCTGATCACGAAGAACCAGATGGTGAAGGAAAATGTTATGAAATGGTGCCAGGCCCGTCTGAGCCCTCCTTTGATCGGCCAGATCATTGCCGAGGCTTCGCTCGATACGCCGGAAGAATATATGCTGGATGTGTATAACGAATATGTGGAACGCCGTAAATTCCTGATAGACGGCCTGAACCGTATTCCCGGTTGCTATTCGCCGATACCGATGGGGGCATTCTACACCGTTGCTAAGCTACCGGTGGATGATGCTGATAAATTCTGTGCCTGGTGTCTGAGTGAGTTCGAATATGAAGGTCAGACTGTCATGATGGCTCCGGCTTCCGGTTTCTACACGACTCCGGGCTTGGGAAAGAATGAAGTCCGTATCGCATACGTCCTGAAAAAAGAAGACCTGGCAAAAGCGCTTGTAGTGCTTCAGAAGGCGCTGGAGGCTTATCCGGGTAGAGTTATGTAATGAATTTAGAACTATTTATAGCAAAAAGAATCTATTTCAGCAAGGAGGGGGAGCGGAAAGCTACGCCTCCGGTCGTTCGTATCGCTATGGTCGGCATTGCTTTGGGGTTAGCTGTTATGATTCTTTCTGTTGCTATAGTCATTGGTTTTAAAAAGGAGATCCGGAACAAAGTGATCGGTTTCGGATCCCATATCCAGATCACGAATTTCGATAATAACACATCCTACGAATCGACGCCTGTTGCGGTAAGCGATACGTTGCTCAATCATCTTAAATCCTTTCCCGGCATCACGCATGTGGAGGCCTTTGCTACGAAACCGGGCATTCTGAAAACAGATACCGATTTCCAGGGAATTGTATTGAAAGGGGTGGATGAGAACTACGACTGGACCTTCTTTCGTAATAATCTGAAAGAGGGAGAGATTCCTGTTTTTGATAAGGATAAGACCTCTACCGATGTGCTGATTTCCCGTTATCTGGCTAATATGCTCGGATTGAAAGTCGGCGATTCGTTCCTGACTTATTTCGTGGGTGAAAATATCCGTCCCCGCAAATTCCATATCACAGGTACTTATGAAACAGGTTTTGTTGATTACGACAAGATATTTGTAATGGCTGATATTCGCCAAACCCGTCGCCTGAACGATTGGGATGCAGATGAGGTAAGCGGTCTGGAGCTTCAGGTGGATAATTATGACCATCTGGATCAGATAGCAGAAGATTTGTATTTCGATATCGCAGAGAAACAGGACCGGAACGGCAATAGTTATTATACTCGCTCCGTCAAGGAAATGAATCCGATGATATTTGACTGGCTGGATGTGCAGGATATTAACGTAGTCGTGATTCTTGTTCTGATCCTTGCTGTTGCCGGGTTTACGATGATTTCCGGGCTTTTGATCATTATCCTCGAACGTACCAATATGATCGGTATCCTGAAAGCATTGGGAGAATGCAATACCAGCATTCGCAAGATATTTCTTTATATCTCCTTTTTCCTGATCGGCAAGGGAATGATTTGGGGGAATGTGATTGGAATTGCGCTTTGCCTGATCCAATCTTTTTTCCATGTTGTGAAACTGGATCCGTCCATCTATTATCTGGATGCGGTGCCTATTGATTTGACGGTATTGTCTCTTGTCCTGCTGAATGTCGGTACGCTGGCTGCCTCCATGTTGATGCTGTTAGGGCCTTCCTACCTGATAACCCGTATCGAGCCGGCAAAAAGCATACGGTTTGAATGATTTATTTATGGCTTTGGTCGCCTGGCGGTGGAAAAACGAGGACTGCTGTCTGTGACAGATGAAAAAAGTACGGAGATAAAAGGTTTATTATCAGTGATGATTGAAAAATGATGAAAAATATATGCCGGCAACTCTTGCATAATTCAAATAAACCACCTACTTTTGCATCGCAATTCAGAGGAATGGCGGTGAAAAAAGAAATAATGGTTCGGTAGTTCAGTTGGTTAGAATACATGCCTGTCACGCATGGGGTCGCGGGTTCGAGTCCCGTCCGGACCGCTCAAAATAAACATTTTGGTGCGTTAGTTCAGTTGGTTAGAATACATGCCTGTCACGCATGGGGTCACGGGTTCGAGTCCCGTACGCACCGCTTCTTTAGAAAACAAAATTAGGAAAAGCTCTGATTCTCAACAGAATTAGAGCTTTTTTTTATTGTTTTTACCTGGCAGAATATCGCACTTATGCGAAGTATGTAAAGTGCAAATTGAGGGTCCTTTTTAGGGTTGCAAGGAAAAGCCCCTGAATTGTATGATATTTCATTGATTCTCATGTTTTTGCGTAGGATTTACCTGTTCCCTATTCATTAATTTTACAATGTAAAAGAAAGTGTGATATGAAACAGGATTCGATGAAAGTTTTGTTCTTCATTCGTAGAGCAAGTTATTGAAAAATGGTGAAGCACCGATTTTTCTTCGTGTGACAATCAGCGGGCAGCAGGATGAAATCCGTATCCAGCGTTCAGTACCGGTCAAGCTGTGGAACAATCAAAAGGGTTGCAGCAAAGGAAAAGACCGCGCATCGGTGGAATTGAACAGTTATATTGAGTCATTGACAGTTCGGTTATACCGGATACATAAAGAGCTGTTATGCCAGGAGGCTTTGATAACCCCCAAACATCTTCTGATTAAACTGTTTTCCAAAGAGGAACGCCGTACGGTTTTAGGTACGATGAAGAAATGCATGGAGGATTGGACTGCTTTAATCGGCAGAGAATATCAAAAGTCCACCCTTTCCCGTTACGGGAACTGTTACGAATCTTTGGAAAGTGTAATCAATGAATTCTATAAGAAAGAGGACATCGTTTTTAATGAACTGAACGGTGAATTCATTGATGCTTTCGAGATGCATTTACGGATAGTCAGAAAATTATCCCAAAATACGCTTACTAAATATATGAGCTGTTTCAGAAAAATAATAGGAATAGCCAGGGATAATGGGTGGCTGACGTTCGATCCGTTTGTCGGCAAACGCAAGAGGCTGTTCCGAAAGGAGGAAACCTGCCCGACTTTCCTGACATTGGAGGAATTGCAGCGTATTATCTCAAAGGATTTTTCAACTACCCGTCTGGAGCATGTAAAGGATTTCTTCCTCTTCTGCTGCCTGACCGGCATGTCATACATTGATGTAACCACTTTATTACCTGTACACTTGTGCCGCGACAACGAGGGGCAGTTGTGGATACACAAATCCAGAGTTAAAATAACGGCTGCCAAGGAAACGTGTACAAGCAATGTGCCTTTGCTTGCTCCGGCAGTAGCCATTCTTGAAAAGTATAAAGGATGGGATCCCGAAAACCCGGATGGTCCTTGTCTGCCGGTGCCTTCCAACCAGAAAATGAATGAGTACTTGAAAGAGATTGCCGTATTGTGCCGGATTAACAAACGCTTGACGGTTCACCAAAGAAGACATATTGAATTGTCTTTATCGCTGAAACAGAATAGTTTGCAAAGATTCGTTTCTTGACAGGTAACGATTTGGAAACGAGCGAAGCTCTATATTCTGCCTTGTTCTGCATCAAATCAAAAGAACGCTGATTTCAAGTGTAAAGGTAATATTATTTTTTGAAACAGAAGTCTTTATATTGAGCAAAATGCGGCATAGCGAATATAATTTCTATTTATATTCGATTTGACCTCCAACAGATACAAATGAGCCACTGACAACTATTCTTGAAATTTATACCTCAAATCATATTCTTCCAACTTCTTATACAGCGTTGTACGTCCTATTCCGAGCAGTTCGGCGGCAACCTTGCGGTTCCCGTTTGCCTGCTTCAACGCCCGTAAAATCCGTTCCCGTTCTTCCACATCGTTGCGCAGGGCGAAACTGACGGGTGAGTTAGGCTTCGTCACGGCAAGTTCCAGATGCTCTTTCGTGACAAGCCCCGTCTGTGCCTCCAACACCGCAGCCATGATTTTCTGCCGAAGCTCACGCACATTGCCCGGCCACGCATGGGTCAGCAATCTCTTACGGGCTTCCGCATCAAAGCCTGTCACGCTACATTCCAGTTCATTGTTGGCTATCTCACGGAAAAACTCCGCCAGCGGCATGATGTCCTCCTGACAGTTACGCAACGGCGGGACGGTTATCTCGTAGTCGTGCAGCCGGTGGAACAAATCCTGACGGAAACGCTTTTCAATGACTGCCTGCTCCAAATCCTCGTTGGTGGCGGCGATGATACGGACGTTGAAGTTCCTGTCTGCCTTATCTCCTATCGGGCGGTATTTCCGTTCCTGTATGGCGCGGAGCAGCATCTGCTGGGTTTCCATTGCGAGGTTGCCCACCTCGTCCAGAAACAACGTGCCGCCTTCCGCCTCGTGGAAATAGCCCTTCTTAGCACTGTCCGCACCCGTGAACGCTCCTTTCACGTGTCCGAAGAATGCCGAAGGTGCAAGTTCTTTGGAAAGGGAACCGCAGTCCACCGCCACGAACGGTTTTCCCGCCCGTTTGCTCTTTTCGTGCAGATGGTGCGCGATATGTTCCTTACCCGTCCCGTTCTCGCCTAATATCAACACGCTCATATTGGTGGAAGCAACCTGCCTTATCCGTTTCATGATGGTTTGGAATGCCGAACCGTTACGGGAAAACACGGGCATACGCCTTCTTCCTATACGCATTTCCTTCAGAATATCGTGAAGCAACGGAATAAGTTTGACCTCTAACTGTTGCTTGGGTATATAGTCCAACGAGCCGAGTCTGATGCTTTCCACAGCCGTATGCACTGCGGCATAATCGGTCATGATGATGAACGGCTGCATCATGCCTTCCTTGCGCATCCATCGCAAGAGGTCGATGCCGTCACCGTCCGGCAGACGCAGGTCTGAAACCACTATGTCATCTTCTGTCGCCTGTTGCAACAGTTTCCTCGCTCCCGAAAGGTGGTAAGCCTGTACGGTACTGAAGCCTTCCCGTTCCAGCAGGTTGCAGACCAACTGACAATACACCAGATTGTCGTCCACCACTATGATTCTTGTCTTATCCATTTTCGTATTTTCTCCTTTCTTCTTTTGCCAGCCGGATGATTTCCGCGCCTTTGTCCAGTACGGTAGCCACGGTCTGGTTTATCGCTTCCCAATCGGGCGTACCCCCGGCATGAAGCAGTGTGTAAAGTTCTCTCAACGGTTGGTCGGCACGGAGTATCTGCCATGAACTCCGCAGGTGGTGTGTCAGCGCATCCAATTCTTGGAGGTCTTGCTTTTCTTCCGCATCTTTGACCGCCTGCATTTCCTTTTCGGTTTCTGTTATCAGCTTTTCCAGCATGATGGTTTCATTGCCGTATGACAATAAAGTGGAAAAGTCCGGTTTCCCGTCTTGTTTTTCTTTTGTGGCATAGTTGTCGGTGACTTCCATCAGTTCGGACATGGAGAACGGTTTGAACAGGCATCCGGCAAATCCCCGTTCCATCAGTTCCTCCTTGCTGCAACTGCCCGATGCGGTTGTCACGACAACCGGGATGCTCTTTGAATTGCCCACATTGGACGAGCGTAGCAGCTCCAGCAGTTCAAAACCGTTTATCTCAGGCATATTCAAATCCGTCAGGAGTAAATTGTATTCCTTGTTCCGTATCATCTCCATCAGTTCCGCGACATTGGTGCAGGTGTCGCAGTGCATACCCTCATGGGCATACATCTCTTTCAACATCAGTAGCAGTACCTCGTCATTGTCGATGGCAATCACATCGTGGCAGGCATGGTTAGGGCGTATTAGGGATTGACTTATCTGTTCTGGCAGTTCTTCGGCTGTCTTCATGGGGATTTCCACCGTGAAACGGCTTCCTTTGCCTTTCTCGCTTTCCAACCGGATTGTACCGCCGAGCATCGCCACAATGCGCTGCACGATGGATAAGCCCAATCCGAAGCCGTCTTTCGTGGCAGCATTTGAAAGGCGTTCAAACGCACCGAACACCCGTTGCCGTTCCTCTTCGGTCATGCCCGTACCCGTATCTTCGACGACAAGTTTCAGCACACCGTTCTCGTAATCCATTGTCAAGGATACACCGCCGTTCTCCGTGAACTTGATGGCATTTGAAAGAAGGTTGTTGCCTATTTGCAGGATACGTTCCTTATCGGTCAGGACAACCGCTTCCACGTTGTTGTCCACGGTAAGGGACAATCCCTTGTTCATGGCAATGGGCATGAACTCTGTTTCAAGAATGTGTGCGATATTGGAAATCCTGCATGGGGAAACGTTGGGCTGTTCCTTGCCGTTGTCCAGACGGAAGAAATCCAGCAGCATGTTGAGCATCCGGCGCATACGGTCGGAGGATTGCCGTATGTTCTGGATATATATCCCGGTTTTATCCGCATCATGTTCTTTGTCCATCAGTCCGGCATAGCCTGTTATTGCTGTCAGCGGTGTACGAAGTTCATGGGTGATGGTATGGACGGCTTTTTTTCGGGAGAGAATCAATGCCTCGTTCTTCTCTACCGATTGTTGCAACCGTCCGATTAAGTCTGCCGTTTCCCGTTTGTACCGTTTGATGCGGTTGGTATTCCGGTGTATGATGATATAGGAAATGACCAGCAGCAAAAGGACAATAGCAGTCAGACCACCGATTTGCATGAATGACTGTTCGCGCATGGTCGCTATCCCGGCTTCCCGTTCCTGCAGATCGGTCTGCACCTTCTCATCCATCTGGCGGATCAAGCCCTGCAACTGTCGGTTTAGTTCCGCGTTCCGTGCCGCAAGACTGTCGGCGAGCTCTGACAGACGGCGGCTTTGCACCCGTTGTTCGGCTATCATGTTCCGGTTGAGGGAGCGGAGCATCGTGGTGGTTGTGGTAGGTTCCGGCTTTTCCTTTTTGCCGAAAATACCGAGAAATCCTTTCCGCTTTGGTTTCTTGGGTTGTTCCTGCACACTTTTCTGTACGATAACGGGTACTTGCCGTGCCATCTTCTCATTGAGGGCCTGCTGTTCATCGAGCAGTTTGACGATGCCGCGCATCTGCTGTTCCTTGTCTTCGAGAAGATGGCGCACGCTGTCTATGCGCCCTGTCGGATAAAACGCTTTGAAACGGCACAGCATACTGTCCATCGCCATACGCCGGGTATGGTAATGTTCCAGATTATTCTCCTCCCAATCCAATATGGTTTCACCCAATAGGGAAAACTCTATCAGTTGGATGTGGACTTCGTTTATTTCTTTCCTGAAATCGTCTATCTGTCGGTTTTGTGCTTCCAGCCTTTCGACATCCTGCCATTCTTTATGCCATGTATAAGCTATACACACTATTAGCAAGGTAATCAGCAAATAACCGGAAGCGATAATTTTCCGAATAGATATCATTTATATTCTTTTAATTATTGCATTATATAATTAGTAAAGAGCTTTTACAAAACTGGCAAAACATTCCAAGCCTTCTATCAGCGTATTACGTGGACAGGCGATATTCCAACGCATGAACCCTTCACCCTCTGCACCGTACATTGTTCCGGCATTGAGCCACAATCCGGCTTCGATTATCAATCTTCGTTCAAGTTCTTCCGAAGATATGCCAAGTTTACGACAATCCATCCAGACGAGATAGGTCCCCTCCAATACCGTGACAGGAAATTCAGGCAGATGCTCACGACAGAACTCTCGCATATAGATATAATTGGCGTGCAGGTATTCAATGAGTTGGTTCAGCCACTCTTCCCCCTCGTTGTAAGCAGCCCGGGTTGCGATTACTCCAAACGGATTGACATCGCAGACCTCATTGTCGTTGATGGCACGGTCTATTTTCACACGGCGGTCGGCATCGGCGCATACAATGTTCGCAATCTGCAAACCAGCGATATTGAACGCCTTGCTTGGGGATATACAGGTGACGGAATGCCTTAAAAAATCTTCCGATATGGAGGCAAACGGTGTGTAACGATGTTCCGGGAAAACCAGTTCACAATGTATTTCATCCGAAACGACAAGAATATTGTGACGGATACAAATCTCGCCTATACGCACCAGTTCCTCACGCTTCCAAACTCTTCCGGCAGGATTGTGAGGATTACACAGAAGCATCAATTTCACTTTCGGATCAGCCGCCTTGCACTCCAAGTCTTCGTAGTCAACAGTAAAAGTATTGCCGGAAAAGACCAACGGTGACGACAACATTTCACACCCGTTGTTGCGGATGGACGAAAAGAAACAGTTATAGACGGGAGTCTGCACCAGCACCTTGTCACCCGGCACGGTCAAAGCCTTGATAACGGCAGAAATGGCAGGGACTACACCGGAGGTATAAATCATCCATTCACGGTCAATCGTCCAACCGTGACGGCGTGCGAACCAACCAATAACAGACTCATAATAGCTGTCGGGGACACGGGTATAACCGAAGATTCCGTGTTCCACACGTTGGCGCAGGGCATCAACGATAGCGGGGGCTGTACGGAAATCCATATCAGCCACCCACATCGGCAATACATTCTCGTTTCCGGCACTGTCCCATTTGTAGGAATCGGAGCCACGCCGCGAAATTTGTTCATCGAAGTCGTACTTCATATCTTCGTTTTAATCAGTGAAACAGGTGCGTTCGTCCCGAAGACGGATTTCACAATCGGCAGGAGCCTTGATATTCTCGTCTATGGTGATGGAGCCGTACTCGTCGGCAATGATACGTCCCGATGTCGGATTCTTAATGTTCGTAATAGCTCCCCGAATATCGGCCTGCAACGTGCTGTACTCAAATGCACGGTCGCAATCCGGTCCAAAAGTGCAGTTTTCAAGAATAAGGTCATGTGCATAGCAGAGCGGCTGTTCACCGGTGATATGGCAATTAACCAGACGCAGGTTCTTCGAGTGCCAGCCGAGGTACTCTCCGTTAAGCTCGGAGTCGTAAATCGTTACATTTTCCACCTCCCAGAAAGCGTCCTTCGTTGTAATTTTGGCATGGTGGATTTCCACGTTCTTCACGTATTGGAACACATATTTGCTGTCGCTCTCCAGTCCGTCCACATAAATGTTGTTGCTGAACATGAATGGATAGGTGCCGCCATGTAGTTTGAGATTCTTGATGCGGATGCCATTGCAGCGCCAAAACACTTCATCGGCATCGTTCATCGTTACATTCTCAATGTCTATTTCATCCATTTCACGGAACATCTTCGGCGCGTCGATAATCGTGTCGGTCATCTTCAGGTGGTCGGAATACCACAACGCCGAACGTCCTCCGACATCGAAATAACAACGGTCGATTTTGAACCCGCGTACATGCCAAAAGGGATAGTTCCCTTCAAAGCGACAATTTACCGCTTCGATATTGCTACATTCTTTGATGGCCAATTCTCCGGCACGGATAATCACATTCTCCAGACGAAGGTCATGGGATTCAAACAAGGGGCGTTCTCCCCCGAATTCTGTATCTTTAATAAGTTTCATTTAATGTATTGTTTTAATTTTCAATTATTAGTGCGTTCGAATGTAACGGCTACATTTCCTCTTCCAAGAGCTGAAGCCAATCCTGACGGATTGTCAATCCTGCCTATACGGGTGTAGCTGTAAGATGATGAGAATGATTCATAGAATAGGACGACACAACTGGAACCATAAAGCATCAGGTCGCCATTGTGGATTGTTCCCGGCCGATAGCTGTCCGTAGGCAGATTCTCTGACAGATAATGGTATTTTTCATTGCCGTTCATCTCGTTCATTGTTACCGTCATAGGCAGCAATGCGGAAAAAGCGCGTGCCGTGGCATTGTCCTCAAGTGTGGCGGTAAAACTGCGGTCGCCTACACGGACTGTGATATTTCTGTTCATTTCGTTGTCTCCTCCATTATTTTCGTTGTCTTCTCCATTATTTTCGTTATCACCACTCCCTGTATTGTCACTCCCGTTTCCGGTATTGTCATTATCTCCCGGCTCTTCGGGATCCGGAACCGGTGTGACAGGAGTCTCTATTATAGGATCGTCATCCGGGCTGCACGCTGTCAATACGGATGTTGCGGTCACAAGTGCTAAAGTGATTATAATCAAATACCTGTTCATTGTTCATTCATTATTTAACTGTTATAATACCAATCCCATTTTATAGGCTTTTTCAAGATGCTCAGGGGCTATTTGACGGGCTATATTCTCACATCCCGTACAACCGCCTGCCAAATAAGTACCGGTCTCTTTCCCTCCCAAAACACCACTGATGATATGGAAATAATTCAAAGCCTGGTCGAAAGTATGTTCGTTGTTGTCTCCCGCTGTCATAAGCAGCACGGTTTCTTTCTCAGGATATTTATCCTCGACAGAAATGGCATATAGACGTTCAATAAAAGATTTCAGTCTTGCCGTGATTGTCCAGAAATAGATTGGTGAGGCCATTACAAGCGTATCACATGCTGCAAAAAGCGGGTAAATCTGTTGCATATCGTCTTGCACGGCGCAACGGTTCCCATTACGCTGGCAAGCCCCGCATCCCCGGCATCCCGCCATACGCATACTACCCAGATATACTTTGGTCACAGTGTGTCCTTTCTCGGAAAGTCCCTTGATATAAGCATCGGTCAGACGGTCTGTATTGCCCTGTCGCGTGCCTGCGCTCATCAGTACAAGCACATTCTTGCCGTTCCCTTGGCATATTTTTTCTATTGTCGCGGGACGAGGGGGGTCTTCCTCCTGCTTGCTATCTTTCATAAAACGGAAAATAGCCGACCCTCCGAGTAATACACCGCCAGCCGTAAGCAGGCTGTTTCTCAAAAAAGTTCTTCTTTCCATATTCTATAATTCTTTTTTTCATATTGTTATTCTTCTGATTTCCACAATGCAAAGTTACGTTGAAACTACGAGACACACGGTAGATGAATTACGGAGAAGATAACCCCAATTACAGATTGAATAAAAAAGCACCTGCCCCTCCAATGATGGCGGCAGATGCTATCACTTTTATTTCGGTTTTATATTGATGTATTACTTCTATTTCAAGTATTCTTTGAAGAACTCCTCTATCTTGTCGAACGGTATAATATCCGTCCGGTCGTATAAATCCGTATGCACGGCACCGGGAACGATGAGCAGTTGCTTGTTGTCACCTTTCAGCTTTTTGAAAGCGTCCTCGCCCATGTAGCGGGAATGCGCCTTCTCGCCATGAACCACCAATACGGCACTGCGGATTTCATCGGCATAAGCAAGGATAGGCGCATTGAGAAATGCAAGATTGGAGGTCTTGTTCCAACCTAAGCCGGAGTTGATGGAACGGGGATGATAGCCTCGCTCGGTCTTGTAATAGTCGTAATAATCTTTCATGAACTGCGGCGCGTCATCGGCAGGTTCCGGGTTCATCACGGTGCGGGGATATGTACCGGTACGGTAGTCTTCCGTGCGCTGGGCGTTGAGTTCCTGACGCATCTTATAGCGTGCATCCGCATTGTTGGCAGCATCGAAATAACCGTTTGCCGAACAGCGGCTGATGTCATACATGGTGGAAGCCACCGTTGCCTTGATACGTGTGTCGTTGGCAGCCGCATTGATGGCAAATCCGCCCCAGCCGCAAATACCTACTATGCCGATACGTTCGGCATCCACGTCCGGCCGTGTCGCAAGGTAATCCACCGCCGCCGAGAAATCTTCGGTGTTGATGTCCGGCGAAGCCACGCTGCGAGGTTGACCACCGCTTTCTCCGGTGAACGATGGGTCGAAAGCAATCGTAAGGAATCCCCGTTCGGCAAGAGTCTGGGCATAAAGTCCTGATGACTGTTCCTTTACAGCCCCGAACGGACCGCTGACAGCGATGGCAGGCAGTTTCCCCTCAGCGTTAGTTTTCGGTACATACAAGTCGGCGGCGAGCGTGATGCCGTAACGGTTGACAAAAGTCACCTTGCTGTGGTTCACCTTGTCATTCTTCGGGAATGTTTTGTCCCATTCCTGTGTCAAATTCAACTGTTCCATATTTCTGCTACTTTGGTTTTCCTGTGCCATACTCTCTGTCAGACCGAAGAGACAGAGGAAGGCGGCTGTTAAAATTGTTATTCGTTTCATAATAAATAATAGTTGTTAATACCAGTCATGTTTCTCGTTCCGGTTAAGTGCGGCGATTCGCACCATTTCATCATCAGTTAACGAGAAATCGAAAATTGAAATGTTTTCCTTGATATGGTCAGGATTGCTCGAACCGGGAATGGCAACCACACCGCGTTGCAAGTCCCAACGTAAAATAACCTGTACTACTGATTTGTTATGGCTGGCAGCGATTTCGGACAACACGGGGTCGCTCAAAAGTTCTTTTTGGTGTCCGCGACCGCCAAGCGGATACCATGCCTCCACTACAATGCCGAGGTCATGCAGATGCTTTACCACTTCTGTGTCCTGATAATACGGATGAATTTCGTTTTGCACTAATACAGGTTTGATGTCCACATTCGGCAAAAATTCGTCAATCTCTTTGACATAGTAACACGAAACACCTATTGACCGGATTTTGCCTGCCGCCACATATTTTTCCATCGCTTTGTATGCCTTCACATCGTTCGTGCCGGGATGATGTAGTAGCATAAGGTCAATATACCCGATGTCGAGTTTGCGCAAGCACTCCTCGATGGCAGCTTCCGGATTGGAAAATTGGTTGGGGTAGAGTTTTGTTGTCACAAAAATCTCTTCACGTGGCACGCCTGACTCACG
Organism: Parabacteroides sp. AF17-28; assembly: GCF_003479205.1. Lineage (NCBI taxonomy): Bacteria > Pseudomonadati > Bacteroidota > Bacteroidia > Bacteroidales > Tannerellaceae > Parabacteroides > Parabacteroides sp. AF17-28. The sequence goes on from NZ_QUGV01000009.1 coordinate 68,126, forward strand.
AACGCCTTGTCCCACTTCCTCTTCATTGCCATAGATTGATGCCGTATCTATTTTGCGGAAACCGGCAGCAAGTGCGGATTTTACAGAATTGATACAGGTGGCTCCGTGCAGGCTGTAAGTACCCAATCCGAGAATAGGCATATCGTAGCCGCTGCTTAATTTCACTGTCGGGGCGTTTCCGTTCGTTCCTGTCGAGAGGTCAAATACCCCAGTATTCGTATTATTAAAATTCAGGTTCATACTTTCAATCCAGTCTTCAATTGTTTCTTTTGATTCGTTGCCGCTGAACCGCCGCCCCGGTTGCCAGACGGCTCCGGCTGCCAGACGGTGCAGGTCGCTATCGCTCGAACCGATACCGCTGGAATGCGAGGTGCAGAACGGAACGATGGTCTTGCCCGTAAGGTCATGGCTTTCAAGAAAGGAAAAAATGACTTTCGGGGCTTTGCTCCACCAGATGGGATAACCGAGGAAAACCACATCATAATCGGCAAGGTTCTCGCATTTCCCTTTGATGGCGGGACGTGCCGCCGGGTCGTTCTGTTCGCGGTTGGCACGGGATGAAGAATTGTTGTAATTCAAGTCCTCAGACGTGTAAGCCACTTCGGGTTCAATACGCCAGATCACCGCATCAGTCGCCTCGACAATCCGCTCGGCGATGCCTTTGGTTGTGTTCGTGCAGGAGAAATAGACCACCAAGGCACGGCCTCCAGAAGGTTGCGGGTCAGGATTTGGTTCGGGTTCCGGGTCGGGTATAGGTGTAGGCTCTTCCGTTTTTATCGGTTCGTCAGCAGGGCTGCAGGCATTGGCTGTTAACATCAATCCAGGCAGCAGTACAGATAATAGCCACATCTTCATAAACCTAATGGATTATTTCAGATTTTCATTAAAGAATTTCTGAATATGACTGAATGGGATAATGTCGAGTTGGTCATACAAGTCGGTATGACTCGCGCCGGGAATAACCATAAACAGCTTATTGTTCTCTTTTCCTGGTACAACGGTCAGTTTTTTATAAGCATCACTGCCGAAATAGAATGAGTGTGCCTTTTCTCCGTGAATAATTATGACAGCATTCTCTATCTCACCTGCACGGCTCATGAGTGGGAAGTTAATCCATGGGATTGGTGATGTGGCATTGCGACCGCCATTAGAGTTGAGCGAACGTTTATGGTATCCTCTCGGTGTCTTATAATAATCGAAATAGTCGCGGATGAATTTTGGCGCATCTTCAGGTAAAACATCGGGAACCCCACCGCCAAGTTTTGGAGTTCCTGTCCGATAGTCTTCAGTGCGCTGTGCAGCAAGAGTTTTACGAAGAGCATTGCGAGCTTCAGCACTGTCATCGGTATCGAAATAACCATTGGCAGAGACCCGGCTCATATCGTACATTGTGGATGCGACTGTCGCTTTGATACGCGGATCGGATGCTGCGGCGTTGATTGCAAGGCCACCCCAACCGCAAATACCAATAATACCGACTTTTTCTGAATCCACATCAGAGCGGTTGACCAGATAATCAACAGCAGCACTGAAATCTTCGGTATTGATATCGGGCGAAGTCATGTAACGTGGTGTGCCACCGCTTTCTCCGGTAAATGAAGGGTCGAAGGCGATTGTCAGAAAGCCTCGTTCAGCCATCTGCTGGGCATAGAGTCCGGAGGACTGTTCCTTGACCGCACCGAAAGGACCACAGACCGCTATAGCGGCCAATTTCCCGGTAGCATTCTTCGGTACGTACATATCAGCCGCCAGCGTGATGCCGTAACGGTTTACAAAAGTTACTTTACTGTGGTTCACCTTCTCGCTCTTTGGGAATGTCTTGTCCCATTCCTGTGTCAAATTCAACTGTTCCATATTTCTGCTACTTTGATTGTCCTGTGCCATACTCTCTGTCAGACCGAAGAGACAGAGGAAGGCGGCTGTTAAAATTGTTATTCGTTTCATAATCGCTGTGATTTTAATGTTTATCGTTTCTTGTTTTCTTTTCACTGTGCAAAATTACAGCGGATTACAGAGAAAGCCGGTAGATGAATTACGGATTGTATAACCCCGATTACAGACTTTGATAATTACAATGTCAGACTTCGACAATCACAATGTCAGACTTTGACAATCACAATGTCAGACTTTGACCGTCTCGAAGTCTGACATTGTCATCCACCGTTCCCGCTTCAGGCGAACAAGGAAAATCAGTCCCCTGAAACACAATTCGATACACATGGCAATCCAGACACCTTTCAGCCCTAATGAAGGAGCGAGTAACGCAGCCAAAGACAGACGCACCGCCCAGATGCTGAAAAAGTTCATCAGGCACGGGACAAGCGTGTCAGCCGCTCCGACGAAGACACCGTAAGCGACGATTGAAGCTGCAAACATCGGTTCGGCGAACGCCTCAATGCGCAGAGCCATCACACCCAATTCCCGAATTTCTCCGACTGGGGTCATCAAGCCGATAATCTGAGGTGCGAACAGATACATGAGCACGCCCATCAATCCCATGATACCCATTCCCATAAATACGGTGATGCGGGCGAAACTGCGGGTCAGTTTCCGGCGACCGGCACCGATACTCTGCCCGACCAGTGTCGTGGCGGCATCGGCAATTCCGTAGCCGGGCATATAGCAAAGGCTTTCAGCTGTGATGGCAAACGAATTGGCAGCGATGGCGAAGACGCCCAGCGGAGCCACTATAACTGTAGTCATAATTTGTGCACCGCAAATAACGATATGCTCTATTCCCATAGGAAGCCCGATATGGAGTGCCTTTTTCAACGTTGCCGCCATCGGGCGGAAACTTCCTTGTTCTCCCAGTAGTTTTAACTCATCGGAACGGGTCCAGAGATACCACAGCATAATCCCGGCAATCACCGCCTCTGCTGCTGCCGTACCCAATGCCGCGCCTTCCACACCTAATCCCGCACCCGGCATCGTGAAAGGAACTTCGGCTACGTGCCATTCACGAGAGGGGAAAATCAAGAAGAAATTAAACACGACATCAAGTACGCACATTGCTACTCCCAACAGACTCGGTATGTGCATATTCCCACTGCACCGTAACATGCCCCCTGCAAGGAAATTCAACTGTAAGGCAGGCAGGAATATCGAGAAGATAAAAAAATAAAGCGATGCGTCGCTGCGAATGGAAATATCTCCTCCTAACCATCCGGGAAGCATATCGCTGATTGCCGTACCAAGTACGGCTAATAACAAACTGAAAACAAGTGTGGCGGTCAGTGACTGCCGCAACACGACACGCGCACCTTTCATGTCGCCTGCTCCGATTTTATGCGCCACCTGTACGGAGAATCCCGTGGCAGCCGCCACGCATAGCCCCCAAAAGAGCCATGTGGTCGTCGATACCAGTCCGATGGCAGCCGACGCCTCTGCTCCGAGATGTCCCACCATTGCCGCATCAATATACTGCATGACAATAGAGGATAGTTGTGCGATGACAGCCGGAATGCTGAGTTGTACAGTCAGGTTTAGCCGTTGTCGCAGCGTCATCGGTTTACAGTCACGGATAGACGCAAGCAGGGTGTTTGTTTTGTCCGCTCGTATTCTCATCCGTTCCGTTCTTTGGTTAGTTTAAACACTTTCCCGTAAGTAAACATCCGCCAAATCCATTCCAAAGGACCGAATTGGCAATAATGCAACCAGACTCTACTGAACAATGCCTGTATTGACCATACTCCGGCAGCAATCAGAACGACATAGACTAATCCTACTTTGGCTCCGAAGCCGAACCCTATACCATAGAAAAGCAACATGCCGAAAACCGATTGCCCGATATAATTGGTCAGTGCCATGCGCCCCGGCATGGCGAAGAATCGGAAACCTTTCCATTGTGGATGCTGAAGGTAACAAAGGCATACACCGGACACGTAAGCGAAACCCAGCGGAAAAACGCTGATGAAATAAAGTGCAGCATGTGTGCACAATCCCAACGGATGACCGTTCATTGCGCTCCACGCATAGATGAACGACAGCGGCAACCCGATGATGAATCCATAACGGGCGATACGCTTCAGTTGCGGTATAAACTCGGACAAATTGGCATATAGCCGGTTACGTCCGATACAAAAGCCCAACAGAAACAGTCCCATTACTTTGAAATACCGGTTTCCGTCAATAAATTCCTGAACACGTACCAGTGCCCCTTGTATCAAAAACTTGAAAGTTTCGCCATAATGTTCCGCATCACGCAACCAATAAGCAAAATTCTCGTCCGTAATACCATATTTGTCACAATAGAATTGTTGAAGTTCCACAACTGCTGCCGATTGGTAAATACCGGATAACTCCACGATAAAATCCACAGCTACAGGTATCACCATCAAGACGAAAGCCCACACCAGCAACAACCGATTCGAGGCATTGCGGAATAGGGGCAGCAGCATACCGAGCAAGGCATATAGCATCAGTATATCGCCACTCCAAAGGAACATCAAATGTAAAAATCCTATCAGCAACAAGATGAACATACGTCGGTAGAATATACGGAAACCATCGGCACCCCTTCTTGCCGCATTGGTAATGATGATGGAGAAACCGATACCGAAAAGCAACGAGAATATCGTATAAAATTTTCCGTCGATGAAGACGTATTGCAGGTAACGCACGATACGGTCGATTCCGGCAGTGGGCATGGCATTCGCTGCATCAACCGGAAGAAAGGAGTACAACGAAAACTCAGGAAAGTTGGCTATTGCGATACCCAACAAAGCCAATCCGCGCAACACGTCCAGTATGACGTACCGTTCGGATGACTTGACGGGGATGGCTGTATGGTTAGTAACTGATTCCGATTCCATTGGCTATCGCTTTTTATTACAGTCAATGTCCCGAATGTACTTGGCAGGTACACCTCCCACGATGGTGTTGGCCGCCACATCTTTCGTTACCACCGATCCGGCGGCGATAATGGCGTTGTCACCTACGGTCACACCCCGAAGGATGGTAGAGTTTGAACCAACCCACACGTTTTTGCCTAAACGGATAGGTGCCGGATACATCACCCCTCGGTCTTCGGAAGCCTCACCGTGATTGAGTGTGGCAAAAACCACGTTGTGACCGATGAGGCAACCGTCGCCCAGTGTCACACCGCCATGATCCTGAAAATGGCAGCAAGCATTGATGAAGACATTACGCCCGATGGTGATATTTCTGCCGAAATCGGTATAGAACGGCGGGAACATCTTGAATGTTTCATCCACAGGTTTACCGGTCAGACGTGACATCAACATACGCAATTCTTCTTGTGAATGGTACGAGTTATTTATCTCGCAGGTGATTCGCCGGGCTTCATCACTCATTTCATCCATCAGCCGATAGATTTCCGGTGTATTCAGTACACCGCCGTTATCTATATGATTCAGAAAATCGTCAAGTGTCATAATCCGCTCCTTTCCTTACGCCTGTCTGCCCATTTCGTATGCCTCCTGCAATTTCGGGTTTCCCTTTATTTCTCCCGTGTGCCATACACCGCCGCAAAACAGTGTGCCCTTCACCGTAGGATTCTCCAGACAATCGAGGAATCCCATGAAATTGGCTACGATACGGTCCATAATCGTTTCGTCTTCTTCAGCGGCTGTGGCAATGAAATAGAACTCTTTGTCTTTCATTTCGGTATAAGGCCCGCAACAGCGGTCTATCATCATTTTCATCTGCGCGCTCATGGCATAGAAATAGACCGGTGTGCCCATCACGATGACATCTGCCGCAAGCATTTTTTCTATTACTTCCGCCGCATCGTCTTTCTGCGGGCAGGGTTTCTTGTATTGGCTGCACACGCTGCACCCCGTGCAGGGATGTATGTTCTTGTCGCGCAGGAAAACCTTCTCTACATGGTTTCCGCTCTCAATGGCTCCGCGCATGAATTCATCGCAAAGCGTGTCCGAATTGCCGCCACGACGGGGGCTGGATGATAAAATCAGAATATTCTTCGACATGGCTTATCTGTTTAATTGTTATCTATTTCAGGTACTTTATTCTTTGACAAACGGCTTTAATCCCTTGACTGCTTCCGCGGCGGTAATACGCTTGCCTCCATTGTCCAAATCAATGAGGATGTAACGGTCATTACCCATTCCCAGTTCTTTCATATAGGACAACTGGCGCAATCCGTGACGGCTTTCGATGCGTTCCACCAAGTCATGGTGCTCGGCTTCTGTCATGGCATATACCAAATCCACGCACGCCTGGTCAAGAGCCAATATATCGGTAGAAGAAAGGATTCCGACATTCGGTGTCACGACAGGAGCGGCATTCACCCCCTCGCAATCGCATGATACCGACATGTTGCGCATCACATTGACATACGTGATTTGCTTGCCGAAATAGTCTATGACAGCTTTGGTCGATTCGGTCATTCGTTCCATGAACTCCTCTTCGCTTATGTCCCATTGGTTATCCTGTCCGGGAGTGGTATGAATCCATGCTTTTCCGATACGTCCGTCCGCACAGCCGATGCCGATGTTTTTGTTACTTCCACCGAAACCGCCTTGGGTGTGTCCTTTGAAGTGTGTGAGCACCACAAGGGAATTGTAATCGGTCGTATGGCTTCCCACGGACATTTTCTCAAACCATTTGCCGCCGTGAACAGGTAATGTCAAGGTATCTTCCTCATCCATAATGTCAACCGGGCAGAATGTCCAGCCGTTTACTTCCAAAGTCCGGCGATGCTGCTCGGTGGTATAGCGGTCACCTTGATAATAAGTGTTAGTTTCGACGATATTTGCATCCGGCAAATCTTTCCGTAACAATGCTTTTACCCATTCACGCGGGATGATGTTAGGTCCATTCTGCTCTCCGGTGTGCAGTTTCACCCCGGTATGTCCCTTGATGTTCGCACTGACCTGTTCATACGATTTGATAAGCCCTTCGGCACTGAGGTTGCGCGTAAAATACACAATGGATTCATTGCCGCTTCGTTCTTCGTATGGCACATACTTATTACCGTTTTCCCCTGGAACAGGCTTGGACTGCGCCATGGCTGTTGTTCCCATAATAAACATGCTTGCAATCATGATGGCTGATATACGTTTCATTATCTTTTTATTTTATTGAATTTAGCATTTCTGTTTCTGGATGCAAAGTTAAGCGTATGCCCGAAAATACCGTGTAGATGAATTACTGATGTTATAACCTCAATTACATGATTTCAGAGAAAACGATATGAATCTGTAGTCGGGGTTACATTATCCGTAATTGAGGTTATGGCAATATCGACATAAAGCCTTAATTTTGTACTGTGAAATTAAGGACATCTGAAAATATGGATAAGATACTCAACTTGGACAATGTGGACCAATACAACCGGTTATACGGTCTTGAAACCCTGCACCCGTTGGTCAGTGTGGTCAATCTTAACGAAGCGACCCGTGCGGTGGATACCATCCGTTTGAACTATGGTGTATATGCCTTGTTCTTAAAATTGGAAAAGGCGTGCGATATTAAATACGGTCGTCAAAAATACGATTACGAAGAAGGAACCATAGTCTGTTTCGCTCCCGGACAAACAGCAGAAACGACGTCTACGCTCGGACAGATACAGACGAATGCATACGGAATCATCTTCCATCCCGATTTGCTTCGCGGCACGTCATTGAATAAGACGATAAAGAACTATACATTTTTCTCGTATGAGGTCAATGAAGCGTTGCACGTGTCCGAAGAAGAACAGGCCATCATATTGGATTGCCTGAAAATAATCAGGAAAGAACTGGAGCACGATATAGACAAACACAGCAAGACTCTAATCGCCACATATATCGAATTGCTGCTCGGTTACTGTATGCGTTTCTACGAACGCCAGTTTATCACGCGCAGTAAAAGCAACCGTGATGTGCTGACACGTTTTGAGAATCTGTTAGACGAATATTTCGAAGGGAGTGCAGCTGAGCGTGACGGACTTCCTTCTGTAAAATACTTCGCTGACAAATTGTGTCTCTCTCCAAACTATTTCGGAGATATGCTGAAAAAAGAAACCGGCAAGACACCGCAGGAATATATTCAGGAGAAAGTAATCGAATTAGCCAAAGACCGCATATCGGGTACTCAGGATACAGTAAGCCAGATTGCTTATTCTCTTGGATTCCAATATCCGCAGCACTTGTGCCGTCTGTTTAAGAAACGAGAGGGATGCACACCGAATGAATACCGGGCAAGGATGATAGGATGAAAGGACATATGAAAGAGACGTTAGACATAAAAAGCGTGCGTGAATGCAATCAATGTTTAGGGTGCAGGACGCTGCATCCGCAGGCAAGCATCATCAATTTAGAACATCCGGATTTGGAACAGGAAACTGTGAAATTCGAGTTTTATGCGGTGCTGCTCATTGAGGAGTGCGCGGATGGATGTTGCTCTTGCGGCCGAAAATATTATGATTATTCCAATGCTACGATGATATTTCTAAAACCCGGAGAGGTCTTTCGTATGAGCGAAGCGGGCGTACTGCCGGATAAGGGGTGGCTATTGGCATTTCATCCCGATTTGATATATCGCACCTCACTGAAAAATCATATCAAAAACTACACGTTCTTTTCTTATAATAAGGAAGAAGCATTGCATTTGTCGCAGCGTGAAACGGCAACTGTTACATGTTGTCTCGAAAACATAGAAGAGGAACTGCACCACTCAATCGACACGCACACAGCTACCATTCTATCGCGGCATATTGAGTTGATGCTGGACTATTGTACCCGTTTCTACGAGCGCCAGTTCATCACACGGGAGAATAGAAACAAAACAGTGCTTGAAGAATTGGGGACTCTGCTCGATGACTACATTGATTCCGGCAGGTTACGCGATTCCATATTGCCTACATCTGAATATTGTGCCACGAGGCTGGAATTGTCCGTTCCTTATTTCAACGATTTGCTGAAGTTTGAGACAGGTAAGACTCTAGATGAATATTTCCAGTTGAAACGGCTTGAAACAGCTAAAAAGATGTTACTCCAGACGAATAACACACCAGCTACCGTTTCTCGTCAATTAGGGTATTCTAATGTTCAATACTTTAGTCTGCTATTTAAGAAAATAACAGGCATTGCACCTAACGAATACCGATATTCTCAAAATTAAAGAGATTAGTTGATTGTAATAACAAAGGAAGTTAACTTACAACCTCCTTTGTTTTTTAGTTATATATTCATTTCTTTCGGACGGTTTTCATCTTTTGTATATACTCCCTGTCGCTTGACGATTATATGTTGGCAACAAGATTATTCCTTCCGTTGTTCCCACTTGGCATACATTTCCCTTGAAAGCTCCACTATCTCCCGGCTCAGTTTCACAAGGTCGATGGTCTGCTTCTCCAACTTATAGAGTAATGCCATCGCCTTCTTCTCCGAGAAATGGCAGCGCAATTCCTTGACGACTTGGTTGTAGTTCGTTCCGATGCCTCGGAATTGGGCATGGAAGTCGGACAGTTTGGTGCAGTATTCCAGCATCGTCTTGTCCACCTTCAGTACCTTGAACTTCTGTCCGAAGAAATGCGCCTTGAGAAAGACGGCTTTCGCGTACACCTGCGATTCCTCGTACATCGTGAGGAAGCTGTTCCATTCCACATCATCGAAGCGCACCATCACGCAGTGCGTCTTCGGGTCTGATACGGGATTCCTCCCGTACTTGCTGTTCTTTTTCATCTTGTCTTCTTCTTTTGAATTAATAGTTCATCCATCGTCTAATCTCCGATTAAAAAACTTGGAAATTATCCGACTGCGGAGGATAATTCTGCCCACGGCAGTGCAAGGGTTTTCAGTTACCGGGAAGTCCCGGAGTAACTGAAAATATATCTTGCTGTGTCTTTGAAGACACAAGAATCCTCCGCTTGTCGGATTTGTTTGTGGGTATAATAACTCATTAGGAGTATTGGTCAAACCGATGGAGTGTATCCACCGGCTTGACCGGTTCCACTACTTTATCAGCTCAGAGCTTACGCCACTGCTCAATGTCTTCCCGATAGGCTTCTATATGCAGACGGGCGAGGTTCTCGATAAGCCCTGATGCGCTCATGCCACGTCCTCCGAGACGGCGGACAATCTCATCCAGTCTGTCACGTACCTCCCCACTGACGAACACGGGCTTGCGGTCGGCAATCTTGGGCACTCGCAGATAGGTGGCACGGTATTCGTCCAATGACAGCCTGCGCTGTTTACTGCTGATACGTCTGGCGATTGTCCGTTCCACGGGAATGTTGCCCGTATCTGTGACGGTTTCCTGTGCCTTGTCATCTGATTTCGCCTCCGTTACCTGCTCGTGTATGCGGGTATCCGACACTGCCACCAGTACTGCGGATGTGTCCGGCTCATCCAATACAGGAAAGAGACTGCCCGCTTCCTCAACAGGCTCTTGTTCTACTGCGGAAGAAACCTCTTCCGATTTGTGTTCGGGCATGGAAGGCATATAGTCTTCCAGCTTGAAGTTCTTGAACGCTTCATCGTTCTCGATGTTTTTGAATTTCTTACTCATTGTTGTTTCTTGTTAAAGTGAATACTTGTTGGTCCGTATGCGCATAGTTGACCGTTTGTCGGGAGCAAAGTAAGAGGCTTTATTGCAGTCAGTCAAGGACTTGGATTCTGTTAGGCAATTTTGTGTGGTTTTGCCTTATGGCGGCATGAACAATGGTGCAGACTTCTCCGATTTGCCGGATATGAATCTGAGGGAGGACAAAGATGATTTTAAGGGCAAATTTGAATTAAGCCCTTATTTATCTCTTGGCATTCTTGCTAAAATCCCCAATTAAGGTAATAACAATAAGTAGGTACCCCGGACAACCTCTACCATATCGGTGCCACATGCTGCCACTTTTAGAAAATCCATTGTCAGATAACGAATTATCTATTCCTTTGCGCCAAAAGAAACAATAACAGCAAAGAATAAAGAATATGGAAATCGTATCAATCGAAAGAAAGACCTTTGAAGCGATGGTTGCCAAGTTCGACCGCTTTGTCCACCGTATGGAAGCCATCTGCCATCGGCACGGCGAAAAGAAAATGAGTGAGTGGATGGATAATCAGGACGTGTGCCGGATGCTCAACATCAGCCCGCGCACGTTGCAGACCCTGCGGGACAACGGCACGCTTGCCTACTCGCAGATAAACCACAAGACGTATTACCGTCCCGAAGATGTGCAGCGTATTGTTTCCGTTGTGGAGGATAGACGGAAAGAAGCGAGGTTCAAGGGAAGGACAATATAAGCAGAACGCAATGAACGTAGTATAATAACAATACCCACTAAATCCGAGTAACATGAACGAGTTAATCAACAAAGACAACGAGTGGATAATCCACTTCATGGGCAGCCTTGACCGTCTGCTGGACAACTACGAGCGTCTGACCGCCAACTACCGCCCGACATTGGGCGGAGAGCGTTTCTTTACAGACAAGGAGGTCTCTGCCCGATTGAAGGTAAGCCGAAGAACACTTCAAGACTATCGCAACGAAGGGCGTATAGCCTATATCCAGTTGGGCGGCAAAATCCTTTATCGTGAATCCGACATCGAAAGGATGCTTGCTGACGGCTACCGCTCTGCTTACCGACAGACGGCTATCTGATTTTCTTGAAGGAGCGCAGTTTGCCGTCTGCCCCTATAAATGCGATAGCAATGAACTTACGGAAAAAAGAAAAGGGACGGTTTACGGGTGAAGCATCCAAATTTCACTTCACTTGTAAACCGTCCCTGATTTTTCATCTGATTTCCCGTCAGTCGCTTGTTTCCGTTGCCGGATGCCTTTCAAGCGTATGGTTGGCAGAGGCAAGGTTTTCGGGCTGAATACGCTCCGCAGGAGGAAGATTCTGCCCGAAACGGCTCTACCGCTCGGCCTTGCTACTGCCATCAGAACCATACGCTACCTTTGCATCCGAGCATCGGGAACAGGTGGCTGGCGGGATGAACTTCAACTATACGATAGGTTGCTCCCTCTGCCACAGGAAAGAAACAATGTTATCGGAGTCTCTCTCTTGGTGGCACTGATTTCATTTATTACAAAGCGTCTGAACAGGATACTTTCTCTACTGCATATCCTGAATGCAATGGCTATAACCACTTCAATATTATAAGTGTCATAGCTGATGTCGTCCGATTGCTTGATATACTTCATCGTATCACATTCGTTCAACTCTTTATTCTTATATATCGCATGAATCGCCTTGCGGATATTGCACGAGAATATCCCGAACAGGTCGGCTATCTCGAACTGTGTCATCCATACGGGTATGGTCGGCATAGTAACAACACCCGTTTCACTGATTGTTATTATTCCTCTGTTCATAATGTTTCGTTTTTTATTCGTCTGTTCTTTTTTCATCAGCCGATTGCTTTTTCCTGCGCTCCATCAGCTTGTCCATATCATTGGAAATCTTGTCATCCGTGATTTTGGCATAGACTTGGGAGCTAATGATATTTGTATGTCCCATCATTTTGGCGATGCTCTCTATCGAAATGCCTGCGGAAATCAACAGAGTTCCGAAAGTGTGCCGGGCTTGGTGATGGGAGAGATTCTCCTCAAACTCCAGTGCGTTACCGATGGAATGTACCTCGTGCCAAAGTATATCACGGATTGGCAACGGGAAAACGGGCTTGGTGTCATCGGTCGTGTTGTAAAGTGACAATATACGCTCTGCCACGGGATGCAGGGGGACAAATGCTTCCACGTTAGTCTTGCCTCTCTTTTTGCGGATATACTTCCTGCCGTCCGCTGCCTCTCCGATATGGTGCGGATAGAGCCTATGTATATCTACATACGCCAGACCGCAGAAACTCGAAAAGATAAACATACGCCGTGCCAATTCCATGTTACCGTCCTCAAACGGAGTAGCCATCAGGCGTTTCAATTCGCTGCGGCTGATATGTTTCAGTTTCGGTGGACTCTTCTTTTCATATTCCACCTCCTCGATAGGGTTGGCACGTATAATCTCCCTGTCCACGGCAAGATACAACAACCTGTTGAGCCAGCACAGGCACTTGTTCATCTTGTCCGTGCTGCATCCCAAGTCCTTTAGCAGGAATGTCTTGTAATCCCTACCGAATTGTTCCGTTATTTCCTCCAACGGCATATCCTGCATATCATGGACTGATTCTATATACTGCCTGATACAGTTCTGAAAGATAACGGATTGCCGGTAGGTGGAGCGTGATTGTATCACGACAGAGCGTTTCTTTAACCTCTCCAGCTCTTGTCTGCCTGTTTGCAACAAGGTTGTGGGCAAGGAACTTTCCGCCACTATGGTATTTTTCAGCAGTTCCGCACTGACTACACCTTGTTCCTTCAGTATGGTGTTGTATGTATTTTCTATGTGTTGGCGGTATTGGCTTAACCGTCCGTTTGTGCGAATGTCCTTTACCTCGCCATTCTTGCTGTTCCAATCACCGGGATTGCAATAGATACCTGTGGAAAGTACCGTTTGTTTGCCGTCTATGGAGATTCTGCACCAAATGGCGGTCGTGCCGTCAGCTTTTACCTTACTGCGGTTGATGTAATAAAGTTGTTTGAATGTACTGCGCATAACAGATTATCTTATTGAACGTGATTAAATGATTTCATTAGAGAACAAGTTCCAAATCTTTGGTCGCTTCTACAAATGTGTCCATGTCCTCAAAGAGTTTCTTCGGGGTCACACGGGCGTAAATTTGCGTTGTCTGAATATTGGTGTGCCCCAACATTCGGCTGATGGTTTCGATAGGCACACCCTCTTCAAGCGTTATCAGGCTTGCGAAACTATGGCGTCCGACATGATAGACGATGTCGGTCTTGATTCCAGCCAATACACGGAGGCTCTTCATATTGGCTCTCAATACGCGGTAATCCTGGACAGGCAGGAGTGTTTCCCTTGATTCGTCCTTGTATTTCTCCAACAGGGCAATCGCTTCTGGAAGAAGTTTCACCCGTGCGAGGTACTCGTTTTTCTTACGGTGGTATTTCAGCCACAGGTTGCCGTCATCATCGGTAAAAAGGTTGTCCCGTGTGACGGACACGGTATCGGCATACGCTGTTCCGGTATAACAGGCAAACAGGAACAGGTCACGGGTGAGGGCAAGCGAGGGCCTGCGGCGCACTGAGATTTCCACGTCACGCACTTTCACGAACTCTTCCCGCGTGAGTGCCTTCGGTGCGCTGATTTCCTGTTTCGGCAGTTTGAAGTTACAGAAAAAATAACGTTCCGAATGCCCTTCCTTATAGGCGATACGGCACACCTTTTTCAAAAGGGCAAGGTAATGGCGCACGGATTGCAGGGATTGTTTCTTCTCATCAAGCACATAATCCTGAAAATCCCAGATGAACCGCTCGTAAAGCTGCCCGAAAGCGACATCCTCCGTCTTGAATCTCTCACGGATGAACTCTGCGAGAATCTGCCGTGTATAGTAATACTTGTAGTATGTTCCCTCGGCACGGTCAATGCCTACACGTGATTTCAAATCCTCGTTGATACGGTCAAACTGTTTCAACAGGGTCATCTGCTTGTCCATGCTTCCCTGAAACATATCCTTGACTGCTGTAGCATCAAATTCCTGCTTGCGCTCCAACAGAGAATCAAATGCGGAATTGACGGCAAGCAACAATTTCTCAATTTTGGCATTGGTTTCAACTGCCTCCTTGCTTTTACCGTTCAGGCGGCTTTCACGGGGATTCCATAATTCTGGAGTGCAGGACAATTTGCAACCGAACTGTGCCATTGTCCTGTTTACGGTGATGCGTCCCATGATGGGAGCCTTTCCCGACTTGTCCAGTCCGCTCTTTTTGAGGTAGAGCAGCACCTTGAATTTTTCTACTTTCATACGCTTATATTTTTTGTGCAAAGTTACTTGCCATATAAGCGTTCCTTGATATGCAAAATGCTGTGTATGAGTGCAAACAAAACGGTGAGGATTTCTTTTCATTGCTTGCCGTTACCTGTTTCTGTTTTGGTAACTACCCGGCTAACGGTTTGGTAACTGAACAACCTCAATATTCTGTTGCCATTTGCTTTTTCTTCATTTGGCAGAATATAGAAATATAGCTCATTTCAAACGGTTTACGTTCAATTTTCACCTGTTCGCTTTCGCTTGCTTTGCCTTGTATATTCCACATGGGCAGGCATACTTTTGGGACTACCATTACATTGGCCAACAACGTGGCGTTGCAGAACGTATCAAAGATGCTGGGGCATTCCTCCACTCGTATGACCCAGCATTATGCGCGGGTGCTGGATCATAATATCATGGAAGATATGCAGGGAGTCGCCAAGCTGATTTTCAAATAGAAAAGAAGAAGGTCGCATTTCATAGGGATTGAATGTGGCCTTTTTCAGTAATATGCAGTTTTAATAGTGCGCAAACAAGGTTTGAATGTCATCTGAACGCATCCTGGCGGTTCTCGGCAAGCAGCCTCTCGATGTCGCTTTCCCGATAGAGTATTTTTCCTCCGATTTGATAATAGGGAATCTTCCCAAAGTTCCGGTATTCCAGTAAAGTGCGCTTGCTCAGTTTGAGCATTCCTGCGAGTTCCGTATCCGTCATGTAACGTTCCCCATTTAGAGAAGGGGCATAATTTGATTCTATGAAGTCAACAAGTGTTGACGCCCTCTTCATTTCATCGAAATACTGGAGGACTTCCTTATTTGTCCGGATAATGATTTCTCCCATGGCTTATTTTTTCTTTTGTACGGTTCTTAATAGTGACATGACATCCTGTTTGCGATAAAAAATCTTTTTGTCTATCCTGGTAAAGGACAGTGTACCATTGTTCCTTAAATGTTGCAGGGAGCGGGAAGATATGCTAAGTATCTTGCAGACTTCCTTGCCGTCCAGCCATTCATCTGGTTCTTTTTTCAGATAAATGTCTTGTAGTTCTTCCAGTTTGCCTTTTAGGGAATGCCATACGGCTACCATTTCTTTAAATGTCCCGGCTTCAATGCTCACGATTTCCATAAACTATATTTTTTTTGTTCGGAACAAAAGTAATAATGCTTGCAGGCAAATACCAAGCCTCTGACATCAGATATCATCAAATGCCATCAGATGTCAGAGAAGCCACCGGGGTGGCTAATGGGATTTAATATTCGAGCCGACTTTTTAGTGCCTGCATATCATTCATAACTTTTGTATATGTGACTCTTGCATACGATTGTGTAACCCTTAGATTGGTATGTCCCAATATTTTAGACAGGGTTTCTATGGGAATTCCGTTTTCCAGACAGACTGTAACTGCAAATGAGTGTCTCGCGACATGATAGGTCAGTTTCTTTTTTATACCGCAAATGTCTGCAAGCTCTTTCAGATAAGCATTGGTCTTCTGATTGGAGAGCATATGAAAGATTTTGCCGGACGGAGTTTGGTTAATGTACTTATCAAGAATCTCCTGAGATTGGGGAAGGATCGGAATGAATGCCGGATGGTTTGTTTTGGTCCGATAAAGATAAATATATCCATTCCCTTTTAGATCGGACACAATCTGGTCTTTTGTTAATTTGCACATGTCGGCATAAGATATGCCTGTGAAGCAGCTGAAAATAAATGAGTCACGGACAAAGTCCAGTCTGGGGATGTCCAATTGCTTTTTTATTATCTTTGATATTTCCTGCTTGTTCAGAAATTGGACTTGTGTATCTTCTTTTTTTATCCGATAGGTGGCGAATGGATTTATGAGTATTAATCCGCATTGATATGCCCATAATATTCCTTTGCGGATGAATTCCAGCATTTTGGCGGTAGAGTTAACCGATAAGTTGCAATCTGTTCTAAAGAAGATTTCCAGTTCATATATGGTTTGCCGGTTAAATTGATCCAATGCCATGTCACCAATTCCGTTTTTCTTGCAAAATTCATTGAGACGTCGGTAAACGAGCTGGTGCTTATTGTAGTGGGATGTACTGATTTTATTTGCCGATACCAATTTATGTGCGTCTTCCATTTGCTTCATGAAAAGTTCCAAAAGGGATGGAGGAGCAACACCTATCAGGAGGAAACGTTGTTTTAACAGATTGGCGGTAATATGTCTGGCATTCAGCAGTTCTTGCTTGTAATAATAATGTAGAGTCGTATTAACATCATCCAGATATGCATTGATATTATGTGCATCTGGAGCCGTTTTTATGACCCGTTTCTTTTGTTTATCCCAATACTCCGGTAATATGAGCGTTTTCAAACTGGTATCTGCCACTTCTTTATTAATTGTAATACGGAGCATTATTGGGTATTCACCACTTTTTCTGGGTGTACTACGTTTTAAATAAAAACTGATGGAAAAATTATGTCTCATGCGTAAACTAATTTATGTTCATGTCCATTATTTTTGCTTTCCAACATGGACATGAATAAGACATAACTGTTTTATTGAGAAAAGTGCAAATGGTGGTGATTATATGAATTTTGCACTATTTATGTAGGACTCTGGTAGATTTTAGTATTTACCCTTGTAATGTTATGATTATCAGATATTTATATGGATATGTGCGATATATGATTTCCACCAGGAATCGAACCGAGGACTCGCTTTTGAAGCGATTGTTTAAATGATTAATAATCAATAATATATTAATTATATAATTATTGTATAGTTCAATTCCTGTTTGTGTTATATATATTCTTTGTACAATACTGATAATCAATTGTTTTTTGGATGACTATTTTAGAGAAAACCACTGAATAGACCACGCTGATATTTCCAAATCTGATATTAAGTTTAAGATTATGAATAATTGAGATGGCTTATTTTAGGCAAAAGAATAAAAAATATATACTTTTAGGTTGTTATTTTTAACCTTTACAAATCTAAGAAAATCTATAGACTTTTTTATTCTCTCAACTCAGACACCATTTTTGAAACAGTATTTTGGAGATAGAGAATATATAAGTACCCAAGTGCAATTAGATCTAAGATCAGATTGGAAATATCATACAGAACTAATCAGAAAGAATGGAAACCGAAATTCCCTATTTTGTCAAAGTAAGAAAAAGGATAGAAACATTATTCTCACAGGTGTGTGGCTAGTTTATGATTATATAGAATTATACAAAAGGGTACTAATGGATTGTTTGCTTGGATTATCGGAAAGATTAGTACATTTACAATCCTACAATATGTTAACTAAAAAAAACATTGATAGAGTTAAATATATACTAATTTAATTTCACTAACGGGTAGAATGGTGATAATTCGATTGAAGAATCCAAATAGAAACGCAACGTTTCCTCAACAACCGTAGAGATGGGTAAATGAATCTGTTATGTGGGACTACTAACAATACAAAATGAAAAGGGAGAGCAAAGTCTCTCAACGATGAATTAACTTTGTATTGCTTATGTCAAATCAACTGATCGAGGCACAAAGATCTGCAATTTATCTTGGCCTCAAAGAAAATGGAGCCAATCCCGCATTGCACGTGTCAAAGTCAACAGTGCGCTGTGAAATCAAGAGAAACTTGAAACCAGATGGCAGCTATGTGTTGAAATATGCGTAGGCCAAGTACGATGGGTGCAAACACAACTTCAAAAGAAATCACCGCAAACCGGACAGGTTGTGGTGGCGAATCTAACAGATGCTCGTCGAGTACGACTGCTCGCCGGCGCAGATAGTGTGCGTACTGCGCAAGAAGGGCGCACCCATATGCAAGCAGACCATCTACAAGCACATACATGTCGACGGTACAGGTTGTTTGGCTATGCACGCCCCACACGAAATGAAATACATGAGGCGCATGAGGATGCCGATTCCCACCAAAGCGACCAACATAAAGAACCGTACGAGCATTTACGACCGACCGAAGGGATAAACGGGAGCAGGTTTGGGACTGGGAAATGGACATCATCGTAAACTCCTGTGGGCACGTCATACTCACATTCACGGAATGCTCCACTAACCTTATCCTCATGGAAAAACTGCCGCATGGGCGTAAGGTCACACTCATGGCAAAGGTTGTGGTAAGGATGTTGTTCCCATACGGGAACACCGTAAAGACTATCATAACTGATAACGGAGGCTAGTTTGCAGTGCATATGGAAATCTCTAAAGCACTCTTACCAAAAGGAAAAACGAAAAAAACTCGTCTTTTTTTGCCGACTCCTATTGCTCATGGCAGAAAGGTGCTATTGAGAACGCAAACAAACTCATCAGAAGGTACATTCCCAAAAACTAAACTTTGAATCGCCTAAAATGAGATCATTTGAGCATTTTACTTAATTTTGCATTTGCTAGTGGACTCTAATAGTGATAATTCGATAATTCTAGACTTATTTTTTTGTTTGTTGAAGAAAACTTCGTATTTTTGCTATTAAATAGGTGTGTTGTATATTATATTGTGATTGATATGTAGCTATTAACATAATTGGAATTTCTTAAAGAAAGTATTTATGAGTAGACGAATTTATCTGCCTGAATTATTGAGTATAAACATTAAGAATTATACATTATATCCCAATGGGCTTGACTATACTTTTGATTTTGTCAAAGGTGTTAACCTTATTCTTGGTGGAAATGGAATGGGAAAAACGACATTCGTTAATATAATCAGGTATGCAATACTTGGCTTGTACAAGAAGCCATTTGGATATACTCGTACATATCAAGGGAATATAATAGAGAAGCGGCAGCTATTTCCTCAGAAATACTTTAGTAATCGTATGGATGAAAGTATTCATATAGATGCATCTCCGACAGTCTCAATTAGTATGAAGGTTAATAATGCTAGTATTGAGTTAACCAGAGACTTATCAACTATAACTATGACTCAGTTAAAGGTTGATGGGGTAGAAATAACAGGTACACTAATTAATCAATTTAATTATGAGAAATTGTCAGATACTGCCAAAAGGGACACTTTGGCATTTAAATATGAACAGATCCTAAAGAATAAAACAAATTTGGATTTTGATGATTTAATATTTTTCGTAAATGAAGTACTTTTCTTTGGTGAAGATCATAAAACTATTTTGTGGAATGATGGTGATGCTTTTCCTGATGTACAAAACGAGCTCTTTAACAAATATTTCAATGTTCCAGATTTGGATAAAAAACGTCAAGAAGCTATTCGTAAGGCGAAATATTTTGATAGTTTATCGCGCCATAGTTCAGAAGACATGCGTGCCATTAATAAAGTGCTGAATAAAATGAAAGAATCTTCAATGTCAAATACATCTAATGACAATGAAGAGAATACGGCTCTTAGACTTATAGAGTTAAAAGGTAAAATAACAGAAACGGACACTCGATTGGTCTCTATTCAACATGAAAGGGCTTCAAAAGGTCAAGATATCTCACTTTTGCAGAATGAAATTAATAAAATTAGTTTATCTGCTAATGATGTTGATCGTCAGTTAAAGCAGATAGAAGAGAATCTTAATAGTCGTATATGGGAAACTCTTCATCCATCATATAATATTTTTATTAAAAACATTCAATTAAATCATATTTGTCCAATGTGCAACCAACAAAATGAGGAGTTAGTAGTAAAAGTTGCTCATAATCAAAATTGTTGCTTTGCCTGTGATAATATGATTACAGAAAATGTGGAAACGGATATGGATTTACGTAATCAGTATGAAAGTACAAGTTCTTATCGTAAGTCTTTATACCAGTCTATAAACACAAAGAAACGAACAATACAAGTTATCGAACAACAGATAACAGCACTAGATGCAGAGTTTTCAAAAATTGAATTAAGGAAAAGACAACTTCAACAGCAAGTACGTGAATTGGAGTATGAGAATGCTATGGCTGACAATAAAAACAACTCTATTCAACCATTTTTAGATGAAGTCAATCGTCTGACATTACAAAAAGAATCATACCAAAAACAAAGTGATGAGCAATATAAGATTGTTACTTCTATATCAAATGAAATTGAAGATGTGATAACAGAGAATGTACATATATTTTCTTCTATATTTGCAAAATATGCGGGAAAATTCTTAGGTGTACCTTGTCAGTTGACTTATATCAAACAATCTGGAGATACCAATAAACGATTCTATCCTGTAATTGATGGTAAAGTACGTTTTTATGCAGAGGAGATGTCCGAATCTCAACGTTTTTTTGTTGATCACTCTTTTAGGATGAGTATCCTTACCTTCTTCTATACTACACCATCTTTTTATATCATTGAAACGCCTGATAGTAGTTTGGATATTTCGTATGAGAGAAATGCAGCAAGTGTTTTTGCTGAATTCCTTAAGAATCCAAATTCGCTTGTTATTACATCAAATTTAAATAATAGCCTATTTATAGAGCATTTAATCAATCAAGAGAATATGAATTTTGCAATTGTAGGATTATTAGATATAGCCAAGCAATCGACGATTCAAAACACTAGTAAACAATTAAAGTCAATCTATAATAATATAAAAAACAGACTAGATCATGTTAGATAGCGAATTGATAAAAGCTAATGAAGATATCATGACAGTATCTTCTATAGCAAAAAATATGGGTTGGGAGTCTGTTTCAGAACAATCCATTCAACGAGTGTTATATCTTGTTCAGGTTCTCTATTCTTTTAAGCATGGAGGTGAAAATCTGTTCCCTTATTACCATTTTACTGTAACGACTTTTGGGCCTTATTCTGATTTAATAGAAAGAGGATTTGTTTTTTTAAAGAGTTCTTTCAAACTGCGTGAAGAAGATGGCGGATTGGTACTTAACTCAAAGATGGAAATTCCATTAAATAAAGAGAAAGTAGAATGGCTAAAGACAGTAATGTATATGTTGGGCAAGTATGGAGAAAAACGTTTGTTTGGCTTCATTGTTAATGATCCATCATATGAAAATGCGGCCTTAACGAACAATGTTGATGGTGTAGATACTTTGTCATCAGATAGTGAAACTCTTAAAGTATTGAACGACTTCAAAAATGCATTTGAGCAAACTTTAGAAGACACATCCGCTATTAGTGATGAAAAGTACATAGAAATGTACTTTGAATATGTTTTTAGTGAAATTATAAAGTCATAAGTCATGAAAACAAGATTCAGTCAAGATGATAACTTTAAAGAGTTATTAAAGCGCAATCAGGCTAGTATCATTGATGCTGCATCTAATGGTTTAGAGGCTGATGATAATTTTAAGCTTATGCTTTCTCTTATAAAGGCAATGAGGGATAAATATAACGATAATAGCTTTAAGTATTTTGTGATATTAGAAGAAGATTTGCAAAATCTTACGTCTGAAGCAGATAGTGCTATAGATAAACTTTTTGCCAATCCATTATTTATTCAGAATCGTCATATAGTTATAGATTCTGAATTAAAAATAGTGGAAGCAAATAACGAATTACATAATAACAACAATGAAATTCGCCGATTGTTTACAGAAATGTCAAAATCTGGCATAGTTATTTTTATGTTGGCCTCTGATGGCATCATTAACTATTTTGTTAATGGACGTGATGGTGGGGATTCAATTTTTTATGAAAGCTCAACATTGCATTCGTTTATTCAAAAGAGGCCTCTGACAGAATTAAAAGAAGTACTCGAAGAATATAGGAAACGTTTAAAACTTAGAGATACTTATTCAAAATTCTTCGTTGAAAAAAGTCATTTGAAATCTTTAAGAGTAGATGTAAAATCAGAAC
Organism: Parabacteroides sp. AF17-28; assembly: GCF_003479205.1. NCBI lineage: Bacteria > Pseudomonadati > Bacteroidota > Bacteroidia > Bacteroidales > Tannerellaceae > Parabacteroides > Parabacteroides sp. AF17-28. Next base: position 90,672 of record NZ_QUGV01000009.1, read on the forward strand.
TTTCTGAAGATAAATTTATTGAAGCGAATAAACAGTTACTGAGAAACACTCCTGAAGACTGTTTTAGAGATGATTTGCGCCTATTTTTAAAAGAAAAGCTAAATGTATTCTTTATTCCTAAGGAAGGTATGCTTGAAAATCTAAAACGTTTAGATATTGTCATGATTGATGAAGATGGGCAAGGTCTATATTTTATAGAAGTAAAACGGGTTGGAACTAGCATACATCCTTCTGGTAAGGATTTTGGTACTGAATATAAAGCCAAACCACGAATAGTACCGGATGCATTTAAGCAATCCACTGAATACATCACAGAATTATTAGCAGAGAATATAGATGTTAAATTAGGATATCTTGCGGTATTTGATGCTAGAAATGAAACTTTGCCTGATACAGGAGTGGGTATGTCTATTGATAAAATACCAGAAAAAGATAGGCCATCTTTTTATAAACATATTAAGATTGATGATTTTCGAGTGATAAATGAACACCCTAATTGATTTACAACGATGCTTAAGGATTATAATTTTATAGATTGCACCGAGAAATATCATTCAATAATGCAGTTTGACAAAAATAAGAATGTTTTTGTGCATAGATGGTATCCATTTGTTGAAGGATACTCTAAAGAGTTTATAGAGGATATTCTTAATGAATTATCTTTTGTACCATCATGTGCATTAGAACCTTTTTGCGGTAGCGGTACAACACCTGTTGAATTGCAGAATCATAATATTAGGTGCTATTCTTTTGAAGTTAGTCCTTTCATGTACCTTTTATCAACGGTTAAGTTAGAGCGAAAATATGATGTTGAAACGTTTGAATCTTATGTAAATGTTGTAACAAAGAAACTATCTCGCACAAGCCGTAATATTCGAAAAGTAGAAGTTTTGCCATTTGGAGATACAATTGTAAAAACGGAGAAAACAAAGAAATGGAATTTTCATGATACGGCCATTGATGGCATCTTAGATATTAGATATGCTATTAGAACAGTCGTAGATGACGAAGAATACAGAAGATTGTTTACAATAGCATTGGCCTCAATTATTGTTCAAGCTAGTAATTTGTTCCGCAACGGTAAATGTCTATCATATAAGAAAGGATGGGAGAATAGAATCTTTAGTAGAAAAGATATTCATAACTTTTTTCTTGATAAATTAAATTCTATTTTCGCGGAGGATATAAGGATAATCTCAAAAAACAGTTCTACTGTATCTAATTCTGACATATGTTATATAGGAGATGTACGTAAAAATATACAGCATGTTCCCAATGGTAAGATTGATTTAATTATAACATCTCCTCCATATCTTAATTCACGAGATTATACGGATATTTATATGTTGGAACTAAAAGTACTGCAACTAATTAATTCTCATGAAGAACTTCGTGAATTGCGTAAAAACACATTACGTTCTCATGTACAAGTTCCATATGACAAAATACTTCCGATAGAAAATGAAAGACTTAAAAATAGCCTTTTAGAAATGTCAAACAATGAGTTAAACGCATGGAACTCAGATATCATAAATATGATATGCGCCTATTTTGAAGATATGCAATTTTTATTCTCAGAATTTGCAAAAAAAATGCGCAAAGGTGGAATCATATATTTCAATGTAGCCAATTCCGCTTATTATGGTGTTGAAGTGCCAGTTGATTACATAATTGCTGATATAGCGGAATCTTGTGGGTTCAAAGTTCGTGAAATAAGAAAAGCTAGGGACTTAAAAACTAGTCCACAGCAAAGTGATAAAATCAAAAAACTTCGTGAAAGTGTGATAATTATTGATTATTGAATTTTAATAATAGATTACAAGAATATCTCAAAACTTAATTTCAATGAAGGAAATTGTAATTAGAAACTTGATCGTTTTATTTGTAATGAAAATTGCTCTATAATTCTCTGAATGGAGGTATATTAGAAATAGATTTACTGATTGTTTTCCTAAAATCTCATTCTCAATATTAGTATTGAAAAAAAACTTTTGATTTATTGGTAACGATATTGTATCAATTTGAGAAGAAAGAACAATTCTTGATGTCTGTAAAAATATCAGTAGAAACGGATTATAAATCTTTTAAATAAATGTTCATTTTGACTTGATTATTTAAATAAAAGCTCCATCTTTGTATTGTTGGAACAAGGCAAATTCCTATCAGAAAAACATAGAAGCTATGTAGGTGCAAAATCAGGTGCTTTTTTCGGAGAAGATTTATAATTTACTGAATATCAAAAGCAATTGAAAAATCCGTTAGTCCCGTACGCACCGCGAAAGCAAATAGCAAATTAAAGCAAAGCTCTGAAATTTAAAGATTTCAGGGCTTTTTTTATCCGCTCAAGAAGATATATAACTTTTTAATTGAGCTAAATTAGGAGTTGCAATACTATATTTTACACCACTATCTATTATGTCATCTATCATTTGCCTTATTTCTGCAGGAGAATGATTTATATGTCCTTCAAACATAAGTTGTAAAGCATCATTACTATAAATTTTCTTTGCTATTGGCACGCAGATAAATAAGGGTAAATAGTATAGTCTGTTTGCTTTTTCTGTGTTAGGATTGATACCCATTTTTTTGCAAATAGCTAAACCTTCCCGAATAGCTTTCATTGTAATTTTTATAATAGGTGTGTTTTCTATAAATTGGGGGGCACTTCCGGCACTCATTATTCCGGCTGAAAGACCGGCTGCAACAGCATAATGTGTAATTAACCATACTACTATCTGATTAGAAATAACTGGTTTTAAGCCTGCTTTATCCAGTGCTACGAAAAGTCTTTCTACTCGTGGAGTTATTCGTCCATCTTTTTCCCCTAATGGAGTATTGGAATATTTTAGACCTGAAATGGCACAATGTATGCTTTTATCATCTTTCCCACCCCCGACCATAAAAGGAAAGGCAAAAAAGTATTGTTCAGGCTTGAGATATTTATCTATTTCTGTAAAAGCATCCCAGTTGTTTTGGAAAAATACGACATTCGCTTTTCCTGCAGACTTTGAAAGAATGGGCAATATGCTTGATAGTTGCAATTTATTGGTGGAGACAATGATATATTCAAAATCATTGTTTGACAAAAGCTCATCTATTACTGTAGGCTTAAAAACTATATCTGTATCTTTTCTTATTTTCTCTCTAAAGTCCGAACAAGTAATGTGAATGCCCTCTTTCTGTACAACCTCTTTTTGTCCTTTACGCACTAATACAGTAATGTCGTACCCTGCTTTGGATAATTGCCAGCCATAAGTACAACCTACTACGCCAGCACCGTATATTAATATTTTCATAAAGCGATGTTATTAAGTTCTTTATTTTCGTTGATAAAAACAGAATTGAATACTGATAGATTTTCGGTATAAGTATCACAAATATCAAGTAGCTGTTTAGGGGTATGACCTGTGAACATTTTAAACTCCTTTATTAAATGTGATTTATCATAGTATCCACAATCATAGGCAACTTTACTTATACTGATTTGTGGAGTTGATTGCAAAATATTGAATGTCTTCCTAAATCGTGTGATTTGAATAAAATCTTTTGGATTTAGTCCTACATATTCGGCGAATATCCGTTTGAATTGCTTATATCCTAAACAAGCCGTTTGAGATAAAACGGATATATTTCCTTCTCCTTCATTGATATTTTGAACAGTAGTCATAATCCTATTGGCATTGCATGGAATATTTTTGCATAGTCTATTTAATAAATATTCTTCTATCAATCTAACCGCTTGATAAGTATCAGATGCTTCATTTATTTTATCTTCCAATTCTACTAAATAGGTATTATCTAACAAATCAATGCCTATATTTTGATTCGCAAATTCTTCCATAGGATATGGAAAAAACATTCTGCATCCGATAGGCTGAAATAGGATAATGACCATATCTAAAAAAGAAAACTCTATGTCTGAATAAGTACTGATTTGTCCGCTTATATAAGATTGGGGTTGTATTCCTTTATGGAAAGAAGAAATAATTTTGTTCCCTCTATGAAAAACAAGTGCTACACAGCCTGCCGGAATAGAACGTTGAAAGCCTCGTTTTATTTCATCTATCCTTAAAAACCAATATTGTTTTATATAAGGAGCGAGCAATTTGGTTGGTTGTATTACTTGGATTTTCTCCATTTTGCCTTAACTATCAGGCAAAAGTAAGATTTCTTAGATTGATATTAGGTGTAAAAAAGGGACATTCTAACAAAAATGCAAAAAGCACAGTCGAAAAGTTAGAAGCTTGTTAAATAGATATGCAAAGTGCTTTTTCTTTTAAAATGGAACAATAAAACTTGCTTATCCGATTTATAGTATTATCTTTGTATCAGAGTTTGAGTTACGTATTATTATCGTATAGTTCTTCTTTTCAAAAAGTAGGTCTCTCCATTAATTTTCCTCCTCATACCCTATTAGTAATTAATAAAAATAAAATTTCAAATGAACATTTACATTACAGGCTTGAACTATAGCATTAATGATGCTGACTTAAATGATCTGTTTGCGGAGTATGGAGAAATTACTTCTGCAAAAGTTATTATGGACAGAGAAACAGGGCGATCCAGAGGATTCGGCTTTGTAGAAATGCCGAACGATGCAGAGGGCCAAAGAGCAATCGATACGCTTAACGGAACGGAATTGGAACAGAAAGTTATTTCAGTAAGCGTTGCACGTCCCCGGACGGAAAGACCTTCAAACGGTGGTGGATACCGTGATAGAGGAGGTTATAACAATAGAAGATATTAGTTTTCTTTTATATGAGGATATGTCAAAAATTATAACAGGTTTTTGACATATTCTTTCCTTACAGTTTAGTTAGCACCTGCCCCTTAATGCAATATCAGGACTCTCAAATCCTGTATTTTCCTGTGTTAGAAATTTTTTTGCATTCTACTCAAGTCTTTATATGATAGATTGATAATTAATAAAATAAATATATATTACATGGCAAAATCCGTAACATTTAATAAACGAGAAAACGAAAAAAAGAAACAAGCCCGAAGAGCAGAAAAGCAAAAGAAGAAAGAAGATAGAAAGTTGCTTGGGAAAGCCAGTAGCTTTGATGATATGATCGCTTATGTTGATGAAAATGGAGTCATAACATCTACTCCCCCGGAATTCAATCCTAACAAAGAAGAGATAAAGCAGGAAGAAATTCTTATATCAGTCCCTAAAAAAGAAGACATAGAGACCCCTTCCGTTCTGAGAGGACGCATAGATTATTATAATGAATCGAAAGGTTATGGTTTTATTAAAGACCTTGATGGTAATGAGAAATACTTTTTCCATGTGAGCAATAATTCTCTTGCCGATATTTCTGAAAATGATATTGTTACCTTTGACCTCGAACGGGGCCTGAGAGGTATGAATGCTATAAATATTAGTCTTGAAAATGAATCGGAAAACGAAAAATAAAATTTAAGATATGAAAAAAGGTGAGACCATGAGGTCGGATGCAAATTTATCCAGTCAGTTAACAAAGAATGCTCTGAAAGAACATAAGAAAAGAGTAGGGGAAGTGGTGCTTGTCGCTATTAGCCCGCGTACGACAATCGAACTCCCTGCTAACCTGTCGCAAGCAGAGAGGGATGTCCGCATAGAACTTTACAAAAAGCTGCATAGCTCTAAGGTATAGAATGATAAAAGAAAAGGTTGTCGATGAAGACAACCGCTCTTTATTTGAATGATAAGCTATTCCATTAATGCAAAGCAACACCAAAGTACAGGCGCTTGTCCATGATAGTCACCTGCTATTCTTCGACGGTCATAATAATACTGCTTATCATTCTTTTTATTGGTTCCGACACACACTTCTGTAACATCTCCTTCTTCATTGATATAAGGAACTAATGCCATCCAGGCTTTGTGCACAACCGGAGAATATTCTTTTTTATCCAGCCACCCCGATTTGACACCTGTGATCATGGCGTATGTGAACATCGCTGTGCCTGATGTTTCCGGCCAGCATTCAGGATCATCTATCAGCTGATTCCACATGCCGCCCGGCAATTGATATTCTTTCAGGCTTTTCATCATTAAGAGATATCCTTCCAATATGCGGGGGCGGTCCTTATTGTCTTTCGGTAAATAACGAAGCAATTCTGTCATGCCTACAGCCATCCAGCCGTTTCCACGTCCCCAGAAAAACGGCACGTCCGGAGCATGGAAGAACAGGCCGTTGGGACGTTGGAGTTCATCCAGATACATCACCATTTCACGGGCGGCCCGGTCTATATATTCTCTTTTCCCTGTGCTTTTGTATGCTTGTGATTGGATGATCGTGATCATAAACATATCGTCGATCCATAGACGGGTTTGCCAGGAGAATCCTTTTTCGGCCCATTCTTTCTCTTTAGTTGTTGCGCTGTCAGGCACTTGCCATTGCGTATCTGCATATGGCATACCCATATCCAAATAACGTTTGTCATTTGTGATTTGGTAGAACTCAAGCGGCAGACAGCCAAACATATTCAAATCTACGTGGTTCATGCGCGGTCGATAGTCCGCTTCAGTGGTAAATAGTGGTTCGAACTTGTTTTGAAGTTGTTTGAACAGCTCGTTGTCTTTGGTTACAGTCGCATATTTTAAGGCTCCATACCAAGTACAAACTTCTGCATAATGGATGCCATCTTTTCCGTTCTTGTTATGAAACATATGCTTGGTAGAAACAAATCGTTTGCTTACCAGTTTCCCTATTTCTTTAGGTGTATAGCCTTCCGGAAAGTTGTCGAAATCGGATTTGGAACTCGTTGCGCATTGTGTAAAAAATAATAGACATGCTAATGGAATAAAGAATTTTGTTTTCATGTTAGTTTAATAAATAGGAAGCTACCCGTTGAATTCGGGTAGCTTCGATTAGACATATTTAATTAATAGTAACCTTGATTTTGTTCTTCAGCATCCGTACCTCTTGGATTCAAGCGGTCTATGTGCTTTTGAGGAATCGGGCGAAGTTTATGGTGTGATTTGAAGGTTACGGCTCCTTCAGTGTTCCATTTTTTAACGTACTCTTCCAGTTTTTCGCATCGTACTAAATCAGTCCAACGGCTGGTTTCACCTAACAGTTCACGTCCGCGTTCATCTAATATGAAGTCGATGAAGTTACTTTGGAGATCTGCCGCCGTTACTTGAATACTTGCAAAGGTATTATTGGTATCTCCCATTTGTCCGCCTTCTTCACGCCAGTATTGAGGCATTTTGGTTTCGCCATCTTGCCATGCTGCACGTTTACGGACTATATTGATATAGTCGGCTGCCGTCTGGAAATCTCCATTACGCCCGGCTGCTTCCGCTGCAATCAGATAAGTTTCTGCCAAACGCATTTTGACCCATTCGCGTCCCCCTTGTCCGTCATTTACGGATAAGCGTAAAGGATCGAAATATTTCAGCAGGGGAGGATAGTAGCGGTTGTTTTTAGTAACATCTTCTCTATCCCAGGCGAAATATTTGTAACGATACGTTTCTGTAGTCGGGTTGATACTATAATAGATAGCAGTATCTCCCACTTCCAGTCCTGCGCCTTCGCGGTTGGCATAATAGACCCATTTAAAGCTCTTGTAGAAACGGGAGTCGTTTTTACGGTCAAACAATTGCAACATTGTTCTTTGTGATTGAAGATGCCTTCTGTATGGGCGCCCGTTTTCAAGGTCTCTCCTCATACCCGGTTGGTCTTCATACCAGGAACCCCAATATAAATGGAAGGTATTACCGTCTCCCCGGTAAACAGGATCGGTAGTGAACTGGACTGAAAAGATCACTTCTTTGTTGCCTTGATTATTGATATCCCACAAGCTGGCGAAATCAGACAGTAATTCATATTGCCCGCTTTCAATGACCATTTTGGCATATTTCAAAGCATTTTCCATATCTGTAGGTTGCTGTCCGCGTTGGTCGCTGACTGCACTTCCGCGTGTAAGATACACTTTGGCTAACAGGTGGGCGGCGGCATATTTGGCGGCTTTTCCTGTCTTGGCCGGTTTCTCGGGAGAATATTCTACCGAATACTCCAAGTCTTTGATGATCTGATTATAAATGTCGGCGACTGAAGCACGCGGGAAATCAGTTCTCACATCGAAAGATACATCCAATACCAAAGGTATATTTCCGAATTGTTGTACCAGTTCGAAATAGAAAAATGCACGAAGGAAAGACATTTCGGCGAGAGCCACTTGCTTTTGGTTTTCCGTCATCGAGGTAGAGCCTTCTACTTGCTGAATTACTAAGTTCGCAGTATTAATCGCTTTATAATGGTTTTCCCAGAATTCATATAAAACACTGGCATCCGGGTTCAACTGGCTTCCGTATTTGTTGAAGGCGTCAGCTTGCTTTCCTGGATCTTCTCCTTGTGTGAATAGATCAGTGCCGTATTCTGTCAGTACATTATATCTTTCGTTTCCCGCTCCCCAGCGCATAAAGCTGTAAGTCGCTGTAGCCGCAGATTCAACACCTGCAACAGTCCCATAATAATCAGGAGTTAAACGGGGAAGGTCTTTCTCCTTCAGATAATCATCACAACTTGTCAGTCCGAAGCATGCGCTTGCCAGACTAAGAAGAACGATCTTCTTTATATTATTAGATTCTTTCATTGTTTCTTATTTTTTTGATTAAAAACTTATATTAAGACCTACCAACCAGGTTGAGGGGGTTGGACGTGTATAGCCGGCATATGTTCCGTCGACACTTTGATTCAGCGTATTTTCCGGATCAACTCCGCTAAAGTTTGTCCACATCCATGAATTTTGTGCCTGAACATAGATACGGCAACGTGAGATATCCCATTTCTTTGTAATCTGACTTGGAATGGTGTATCCCAAGGTTACGTTACGAAGTTTAATAAAATCACTTTTTTCGTAATGTAACGTTTCATAATACGGGAGATAATCGACACCTTCGATCGGACGGGGAAATGCGTTTGTCGGATTTGTCGGAGTCCAGTAATCGACTTTCACATTACCGTTTCTGTGAGCCTGGTTCAGATAACTGATGTTGTTTTTAACCATAGCACCGAAGTTACCTTCGAAGAAGAAGCTGAAATCAAAATCTTTATATCTGAATGTGTTATTTAAACTCAATATGAATTTAGGTCTTTGCTGTCCTTGGATAACACGGTCGTCAGAAGTGATTTTGTAATCGCCATTATCCCACAGTCGGATTGTTCCCGGAGAAAAGTTACTTCCGTTTTTATTGAACTTTTCCATTTCGGCACGATCTTCCGGAGTATCTTGCCAGATACCGACTTTCTTATAATCATAGAATACGTTGATTGCTTCACCGATGAACCAGGCGCTACCAGGATCATCTTCTTTACCGTTATATAACTCTACGATCTCTTCTTTATTGGCATACATCATGAAGTCTGTCGACCATGTGAAATTCTTGTTGTTGACATTCAGTGAGTTCAACGTAAGCTCAACTCCCTTGTTACGTGTCTTTCCTACATTCGATTTTATCTGGTTAAAACCGGAAACAATGGGCAATTGTCTGTCTAACAGCAAGTCTTTTGTGTTTTGTAAATACAGATCAATTGTTCCGTTAAGCCTGTTTCCGAAGAATCCGAAATCAAAACCGGCATTCCATTGGCCTGTAGTCTCCCAGGTCAATGTCGTATTAGGCATTTTATCAGGAGCATAGCCAAAGATCGATTCGCTGCCGTAATTATAAGGCTTTTGTGTCAATGTTCCTTTTGTTTCATAAGGATCTACTTCCGAGCTGGCAACAACACCGTAGCCCATGCGCAATTTCAGGTTACTGAGGAATGTCGCATTTTGCATGAATGACTCTTCATTAATACGCCAAGCCAATGCCGCAGCCGGAAAAGCGACCCATTGATGTCCTTCTGCCAGACGTGAAGACCCGTCATATCGGGCTGAGACGGTAGCCAGATATTTCCCTTTAAAACTGTAATTCAAACGAGCCATGAAGGAGGCCAACTTCCACTGTGTCTTACCGCTTTCCGTTTTTTCGGGATTGGAAGCGGAACCAACGTCATTGTATAACAATTCGTCAGCGGGGATCCCCTGGACAGGTATTTTGTTATATTCCCGGAGGTATTCATTGATTGATTGGAGCAAGGTAACACCGATCGTATGATCTTCAAAAGTTCTGTCATAGAACAACAAGTTCTCCCAGGTAAACATGGATCTGTTTTCCGTACCGTTTCTGGCATAGTTCATGGTATTGCCCCGTGCTTCAGCCGATTGGAAATTATAATCCTGTCTGGTCTCATAGTCTATACCTAAATTCGTACGGAACCGGAGTCCTTTCAGCGGTAATGTGATGTCGGCATAATAGCTACCGATAAATCGGTTTATCTTTAAAGGATTCGAGACTGCTCCTTCAGCTAACCGGAGCAATGGGTTACGCCATTGGTCATCCGTCCCTGAGACTTTTTCCAACAGATTGCCGTCGTCGTCATAAAAACGTCCCATAGGCATGACACGCCAAGAGTTGAACAGGGTTGAACCTCTTTCCTGTGTGGAGTGGGTATATCCTGTAAATGCCCCGAACTTGATGTATTTATTAACCGAGTGTTCGAGATTCAAACGGATTGAATAGCGTGAAAAGTCTTCATCTTTAACAAGCCCTTTGTAATCATAGTATGAACCGCTGAATGTGAAGCTGGTTTTGTCTGTACCTCCACGTACGCTCAGCTGATGATCGGTAACCATACCGGTACGTTGTACGGCATCCCACCACTTACTGCCTGAGCGGACTTTTGAAGGATCGTAATTGCCGTTTTCATCGTAGGCCATTCGTAAAGACTCCAACGTGTAAGGATCGTTGGCGAAAGACCCGATCTTCTGGTCTTCTTCCCAACTTGGTGTTGCCGAGAGATATTTACCTGTGGAACGGTAGGATTCGCGAACGGTTTCCGCATAAGCTGCACCATCCATATATTCCAACTGGTTCAGCACGGTCTGGAAACCTATGTATCCGTTATAGTCGACCTGGGTTTTTCCGGCTTTCCCTTTTTTAGTAGTTATCAGGATAACACCGTTTGAACCTCTTGCACCATAGATCGCAGTTGCAGAAGCATCTTTAAGAATATCTATCGTTTCAATGTCCGAAGGACTGATTTCATTGAGACCTCCCACGACAGGAATACCGTCCACGATATAAAGAGGATCGCTGCTACCGCTGATAGAGCGTTTACCTCTGATGACAACAGAAGCGCTTTCACCGGGTTTCGTTGTTGAATTGGATACGAATACACCGGGAAGACGTCCTTGGATGGCCTGAGTTGCACTTGTAACGGGCGATTTGGAAATTGTTTCCGAGTTGACAGAGGAGACCGAACCGGTGAGATCTTTCTTCTTAACGGTTCCGTATCCTACTACGACAATTTCTTCAAGTCCCAATGTCTCTGCTTCCAACGTAATGTTCAGGTTTGACTGGCTGCCCACTTTTATTTCCCGTGTTTGATAACCGATATAGGAAATAACAAGTACCGGATTTGTTTCCGCGACAGACAACGAGAATCTGCCATCTATATCGGTCACAGTACCTGTAGTTGTTCCCTTCACCACGATATTCACACCGATTAAAGGTTCTTTTGTGTTATCGACAATTGTCCCGGTAATGGTTCTTGTCTCTTGCTGTAATATCGGAAAAGAGGAATTTGCCTTTTTTGATTTGGCGATTGAAACCTGGCGGTCGTTTATGGTATACGCCAGATCTGTATCGGCAAAAAGATTATTCAAAATAACATCAAGAGTTTTAGAATTGACTTTTATGTCAACCTTCTTTTCCAAGTCTTGACGGACATTGTCGGAAAAAAAGAAAACATACTCCGACTTTTTCTCAATAACTCCGATTACTTCTTTTATCGACTGCTTGTTGACGTCGAGCGAAAGTAACGTATTTTGAGAATAGGTCATAGAAAATGAATATCCAATGCTTAAGACCAATAAAATGATTATGATTTTCATAATATGTAAGGTATAACGTAGACCGTTAAACCACGATCTATCGAGATAATGATTTATTTTCATATATTTGTAGTGATTTTAAAAGTTTAGTACGTGATAATAACTTTGGAATCTTATGCCGGGTAATACTGCAATATTGTCCGGCATACTTTTTTTCATAATGGATGTTTCATAGGCATTTCAATTTAAATTAGACTTATTGTTAGCAAATGTGATTATTCCTATTTCTTTTGTACCAATATCCGATCTGCTTTCTGCGAATATTTAATCGGAATCGTGTTATATATGGTTTTCATGACATCTTCCAGGTTATCGAATAAAACTAATTTCCCGTTGCATTTCAGTTGTGCAATGTTTTCATCATAATCGATGGGTGTATCATAATAGCGGGACAAACGTTTTAATATATTGGATAACGGCTCGCTTGCAAACTGAAGGTAACCCTCTTTCCAACTGATATAATTATTGACATCTATCTGTTGGACGGATATTTTATCCATCGATACGGATAACATCTGGTTGGGCTTTAAGCGAGCTTTTTCTTTATTAATGCTGACATCCACACATCCTTCCACCAATACGACTGAATAATCTGTATCTTCATCATAGGCTGTGACATTGAATTGAGTTCCCACGACATTTATAGTCATGTGGGAGGTGTTGACATAAAAAGGCTTGGCCTTATTTTTCTCAACTTCAATATATATTTCACCGTCGACCCAGATTTCTCTTCTATCGATTTTGAATGTTGTCGGGAATTTAAGTGTGGAGCCGGAATTAACCCAAACTTTGGAACCGTCGGCTAACGTCAGGCTCGATCGTTTCCCTTTGGGAACAATCAAGGTGTTTAATGCAGTTTCTTCTTCTTCTGTTTTTGAAACTTTTATTTGTTCAACTCCTGCGTTTGCGGTGATTTCTCCTTTCTTGTCATATTTAATATCTGCATCTTCTTCGAATGTGATAGTTCTGTTATTGGCCAACACTAATTGTATATCTTTTTGATTGACAGTGCTGCTGTCTGCTACAACAAGCAGGTTTTCGAGTGGAACTTCATTCTTGCCTGAAAAGAATGGTTGCAACAGAACCAGAAGCAGGGCGGCACAGGCTACTGCTGATACTGTCAGATATATCTGGAATCGACGTCGTTTATTCCTGTTTTCTATATCTTTCTGTATTAAATCAAATAAGTTCCGTTTCTCTTCCGGAGAAAGTTTTTGAGTGTTCAATTTTATTGATTTTAAGATGCTTATCGCTTCTTCTATCTCATCTGTCAGATGTGGGTTTACCTTAATAAATTGCTCCCAATAAAGATTGTCTTCCTGAGTCGGAAACAATCTCCATTGTATAAAAGACTTATTCTGTAACCACTGATTCGATAGCATATTCGATTAATTTTCATAATATAGACGATCCGGAATTTTTTTTGTTCCCATTTTTTCTAAATATTTTCGTCACGCATGCGTTTTATTGCTCTGGATATAAGTTTTCTTACAGCAGGGGCGGTCATATCCAACAGGTCTGCCACATCTTCGTACTCCATTTCTTGTATGAAGCGTAAATAGACAGCTTCTCTCTGTCTATCTGTCAGGATTTCCAGTAAAGTCTTTATTTCTGTTTCAAGAGCCAGCTTGTCTTCATTGGCGATCAACTCATCTAAAACAGAAGGTTCGATTAAAAACGGTAAGTCCGGAGCTTCAACGATATTTTCTTTATTGAGGGATTTATAGATGTCGAACAGGCGGTTTTTGAGCATTCGGAATAAATAGTATTTCAAATGTGTGATTCCTTCCAGTTGCTTCTTGTTTATATAGAACTTGAAAAAAGTATCTTGTATCGCGTCTTTGAGCGTTTCCCGTTCGAATCCTAACCCTATGCCATAGGCGAACAGTTCGTCGACATATTTATTATATATCAATGAAAAAGCATTGTTGTCTCCTTTCAGGAATGAAAATAGCAGGAACTGCCCCTCTTCGTCGTTTGCTTTTTTATTTTCGTCGTGTTCGCTTATATTACTCACTCAAAAACGGATCTTCTTTTCTTATTGAATACAAATGTAGTAAAAAATACTATTCCGGAATGAAAACCATTTGTTATGTATCACTATTAAGCTATTTATTAGTTATTTCAGTATGGATGTAACCCTTGAAAGCATTTTTCGCGTCATGATTTTGTTATTCAGGAAACTGACTATGTAGCCGGTGATACAAGCGGCTATCAGCGAGCCTTCCCTGACTCCTTCAATCCGTCGTGTGAAGATCAGCGATAGTAGAATTGCAATCGTTACCAGGGTAAAGTCAAATACGACTTTGAACTTGCCGAATTCTTTGTTATAACGGCGTGAGGCATAATTGACAAATCCTTCGGCACTCATCATCGCTACCTGAGGCTTAATCTCTAACACGACACCGATAGACTGGACAACGCATCCGATCAATAATAACCCGATCGACATGATGTAATTGGAAGGCTGTAAACCTTCTGTTATTGCCATATTAAAATCGATAAAGGCAGAAAAGAGGAATGAAAACGGGATTTGCAGAAGGATCGAAATCCTGTCCTGGCGGCTTTGTGTTCCGCGTATAAGCCAGAATTGGCCTAATATAAGTAATACATTGACAATGAAAGTGCAAGTCCCTAAAGAAAGCGGGCTGTTGAGGCTTAATACATAGTTTACACTTGAAATGGGAGTTGTCCCTAATGTAGAGTGTATGATTAATACAATTCCGGCTGCTAAAAAATATAATCCGATGATAAATACCAAATACTTTTTTAAAATGATTTTTATATTCATATCTCACGACAATAATTTAATCAGATCTAATTGCTTCCCGCAATTAAGTGTATGCAAATGTCGTTATTTTTTTGTGAAGCAAATATGTATTTTGGGCTAAAAAACATTATTCGTGAGGGCTATTTTTATTGTGTATTCGCCGGAAGGATAGAAAGATTTTGTATCTTTAGAGCAACTAAACAGGGTATCTTATGTTTGAACATTTTGATTTTCAGCAGATGATCAGTGCATTCATTGTATTGTTTGCTGTGATTGATATAATTGGTTCTATACCAATTATCATCAATCTGAAGGAAAAAGGTAAGGATGTGAACGCCATGAAGGCTACGGTTATCTCTTTTTTGTTGATGATCGGGTTCTTTTATGCGGGTGATGTTTTGCTGCGGCTTTTCCATGTGGATATCGAGTCGTTTGCAGTGGCGGGATCGTTTGTGATTTTCCTGCTCTCGCTGGAAATGATCCTGGACATAGAAATCTTTAAAAACCAGGGTCCGATAAAGGAGGCGACGCTTGTGCCGCTGGTCTTTCCTCTGCTGGCCGGCGCCGGTTCATTTACTACGTTGTTGTCTTTGAGGGCGGAATATGCCAATGTCAACATCGTGATTGCGTTAATACTGAATATGGTATGGGTGTATTTTGTTGTCCGTATGACGACTCGTATCGAACGTTTTTTCGGGAAAGGCGGAATTTATATTATCCGGAAGTTTTTCGGCATTATTCTACTGGCAATATCGGTCCGCTTGTTCACGGTTAATATCAATCTGTTGATGGAAGCGATACAAGGGCATTGAATAGGAACTATAAAGCTTCCTTTTTGCTTTTTACCTGTCCTTTTGGGACAACCGAATAGCTGCTGTAATCTCCGGCTAACTGGTTAGGCATCAAGTTTACGGATTTAACAGCAATGCCGTTCCCTTTTTTCGTAAATACCAGACACTGGTCGTTTAGTTTTCTTTCTTCCAGATTGAATACCATATTCGGATTGAAATGCTGTCCGTTCACCCGTACTTCAAAATGGAGATGTTCGGTTGTTGCCCGTCCGGTGCGTCCTGTCAGTGCGATCGGCTGGCCTGCTTTTACGTGGTCGCCCGGTTTAACGAGGTTTTTGGAATTATGGCTGTAGACGGTTTCCAACCCGTTATAATGGCGCACTACGACTACATTCCCGTATGCGTAGTAAGGTTTTGCCAGACGGACGATCCCTTCAAAAGCGGATACGATTGTGTCGTTTGCACAAGTTTTCAAGTCCACACCCGAATGATGTCTTCTGCGCCCGGCATAAGGAGAGATTACTTTGGCTCCGGGTAAGGGAAATGCATAATCCTCTTTTTGTATGAGGCTGAGGTCGATCAGCATGGATGTTTCGTCAGCCATCAGCTTCGGATCCGCTACGGCGATATCGCTTTTCTCTCTGGCTGAAAAGTTCTCTGTTATATTTTTGCGTGGAGATGTTTGCGGGTTCAGTTCCGGTTCTTCCGGGAACAAAAAAGCGAAATCTGTGGCAGGAAGAGGCACTTCTGTTACCGGCAGGACCAAAATTGATTCTTGTTGCGGGACAGGTTGCGTTTGAGCCGTCCACAAAGAGTGGCAGGCACTTAATACAAATAATATGATGATTAACAGTAGACTATAGTGTGTTTTAAACATCTTGTGAAATTGTTAGCGCTACAAAAATAGGGAAAAACGGCTAAAGAAAATATCTCCTTTTTATTTGTTTACATATCATTCCGATTTCTTTATATTTATTATTGTATCGGAATTTGAGAGGGATTGAGTGAAAAAAGGCTTCCGAAATTGCTTCGGAAGCCTTTGAATGCCAAACTATTTGTGATTACTCACTTATCATTTGAATAAAGAACGGGCAATACCCAGTTCCAAACCGCGTAATTCAGCCAAGCTGCGTAGACGGCCGATGCAGGAATAACCCGGGTTTGTTTTTTTATGCAAGTCATCGATCATCTGGTGGCCGTGATCCGGACGCATGGCGATCGAGCAACCGCGCTCCTGCTCGATTTCGAGAAGCGCTTTCATAACTTCATAAACATTTACGTCGCCTTCCAGCAAGTTTGCTTCGTAGAAGTTTCCGGCTTCGTCGCGTTTTGTACTGCGTATGTGGACAAAGTCGATACGGTCGCCGAAGCGTTTCATCATACCGGCCAGATCATTATCGCCACGCACACCGAACGAACCGGTGCAAAGGCACAAACCATTGCTCTTGTTCGGAATCGCTTCGATCAGTTTGCAGAAATCTTCTTCCGTGCTCAGGATACGTGGTAAACCGAGAATAGGATAAGGAGGATCATCCGGATGGATAACCATGCGTGCGCCAACTTCGTCGGCAACCGGAGTAATCTCTTTCAAGAAGTAGATCAGGTTGGCACGAAGTCTTTCCGCGTCGATATCTTTGTAGCGGTCCAGTTCTGCACGGAACTGGTCCAGTGTGAAGCTCTCTTCCGAGCCGGGCAGACCTGCGATCATATTCCGGATCAGCAATGCCTTGTCGTCTTCCGTCATTTCATCGAGACGGGCTTTTGCGATTGCTTTTTCTTCGTCCGTATATTCCTGTTCGGCTGCAGGGCGTTTCAGGAGATAAAGGTCGAAAGCCATGAAAGCGGCACGTTCGAAGCGCAACGCCTTGGAACCGTCCGGCATGGTGTAAGCCAAGTTGGTACGCGTCCAGTCCAGAACCGGCATGAAGTTATACGTGATCACACGAATGTCGCAAGCAGCCAGATTGCGGATACTTTCTTTATAATTATCGATATATTTCTGGAAGTCTCCACTCTGTGTCTTGATATGTTCGTGTACAGGAACACTTTCCACAACGCTCCAGCGCAAGCCGGCAGCTTCGATCATATCTTTACGTTTCTGGATTTCCTCTACTGTCCATACTTCTCCGTTCGGGATATGGTGCAAGGCATTTACAATTCCGGTTGCGCCGGCCTGGCGGATATCGGAAAGGCTAACTGGATCGTTTGGTCCGTACCAGCGCCAAGTTTGTTCGCATAAATACATAATGTCTTGTTATTAATTAGGATTAAATAGAGAATGCATCAAACCCACCGTCTACAATCGCAATTGTTCCGGTTACGAATTTAGAAGCGTCGCTGATCAGATACTGGATTGTTCCGAACAATTCTTCCGGTGAACCCAGACGTCTGAACGGAGTATGTGCAATGACTGATTCGGCACGCGGAGTATAAGAACCGTCCGGATTAGTCATCAAAGTACGGTTCTGCTCAGTTAGGAAGAATCCCGGAGCGATCGCATTCACGCGCAAACCTTCACCGAATTTGATTGCCAGTTCGCCAGCCAGATATTTAGTCAGGTTGGAGATAGCCGCTTTGGCAGCACCGTAACCGACCACGCGTGTCAACGGACGCAAAGCTGATTCGGAAGAGAAATTAACGATTGCGCCTTCTTTCTGTTGTGCCATTACATCGGCAAATACCATTGTCGGAAGAACTGTTCCGAACAGGTTCAGATCAACCACTTTGCGAAATGCATCTATGTTCAGGTCGAAAATAGTGCTGTCCGGTCCGATAGTCGCACCTGCCATATTTCCGCCGGCTGCATTCAGCAATGCATCGATACGGCCGTATTTAGCTAAGATGTCTTTTTTGTTCTGTTCCAGGACTTCTTTGTTCAACACGTCAGTCAGGTAGAAGCTCGCTTCTCCTCCTTTTGCCTTGATTTCGGCAACAATCTGTTCTCCTGTTTCTGCTGCACGGTCGAGAATCACGATTTTAGCACCTTCTTCAGCCAAGTGGCCTGCAATACCCCGACCAAGGATTCCGGCTCCGCCGGTAATGATAACGACTTTGTCTTTAACGCAAAATAAATTAGCCATGTTTTTATTGTTTATGTTGTGATAATTCCATTGTTTCTGTTGTATTGTGCTCGCGCACACATCGGGCACAAAAGTATAGTATTTATTTATCAAACAAAAAGAAAACAAGGAAAAAATACCTTTTTATGTTTTCAAATATAATTGTTGTAGTATTTGATATTCTCTTTTATCAGAATGTCGATCGGCATGTAATTGATCTGCTCGACTTTCTCTTTCAGGACCAGATGGCGGAACAGAGCCCGTATGCAATTGAATCCTTGTACTTCCGGCCGTTGGGCGATCAGATGGGTGATATTGCCGTTGTTCAGGCAGGTGATGTTCGAATCGATCACATCATAACCGATCAGCCTGAACTTTTCTCCTTTTGCCTGGAAATATTTACCTAACAAATGAGCGCGCGAGTTGAATATGATACCGGCACTGACTTCCGGATGTTCCTTGAGGAAAGCATCCAGGACCTGAGTGTTCTTTTCCGGTTCGTCGGCATGCAGTTGTACGGAATAAATCCGTCCGTCGTAGTCCTTTTCTGTGAGATAATTACGGAAACCTTCTTCCCGTTTCATGACTTGTGTCACCTGCATTTCTCCTTTGCGGATAAAGCGGAAGATGGCGATGTTCTCTGTCGGATTGATCTGTTCGTAAAGAAGACGACCGGCGATGTATCCGGAGTCATACGAGTTGGTCCCGTAGTAAGCCACGCAATTCGTGTTTTCGATGAATGCGTCAATCAAAACATATGGAATCTGTAATTGGTCCAGCCGGGAGGTCAGCTTGACCACGCTTTCGCGGAACTGTGTTGCAATCACGACACCCTGGCAGTCCGCCTTCTCGATCCGGGGGATAAGCTCGTCGAAGCTGCCTTTGTCATACTGGTTAAAACACATGCGCTCGACTTCAACATTATAGCTGAACATCTCTTGTTCCGCCTTGTCTATGCCTTCGCACAGTTTATCCCAATATTCGCCTTTTGCAAAAGAGGGGATCAGCGTGATGAAATGATAGTTCTTTTTCAGTGCAAGGGAACGTGCTATCAGGTTAGGATGATAGTCTATCTCTTTTAATACTTTTTCGACCTTTTTCTGTGCCTCTTCCGACACCTTACCCCGATTGTGTAATATGCGGTCAACGGTTCCGGTAGATACGCCGGACATTTCTGCTATGTCTTTTATTCTGTATGTCTTACCCATAAGCTGGAAAAGTTACAGCCCGCAGAAGTTTTCTTTTTGCGGGCTGCCTGTCTGTTTTATAATGATTATTGTTGTTCTGTTGTTGTCGAAATAGAATTTAATTTTCTGAATGTATAGCACTGCATCATGTATATCAGTGGTGCGGCAACGAAAAGACCGACAAAAAACAGGATACAGCCCACTATTGCAATACCGATCATCGCCAAAAATAATAAGAACAACGGCATTACCTGTCCTTCAGTCAGCTTCCAGCTTTTTTGCAGGGATTCCATAATGCCGCAATCTTCTTCTACTATATAAGCCGAATAAAATTGCAGGCGGATAGCCAGATAGATGCCCGGGACGATTAGTAATATTATTCCGATACTTACCGCAATACCCATAATAAGGCTGGCGACAAAATAGGTGATGATTTTACGGGACTGTTGTCCGTAAGCAGAGAATTGTGGTTCTTCACCGTCAAGTGTCTGGAACATGTTTTTTAAATATCCCAGCATGAAAACACAACCGATGATAGCACTGATCAGATTAACGATAATCTTACCGACCATCGAACCTTGCGCCGGCATGCCGAACAAACTGATGATTGATGATAGGATAAAATATCCGATAAACAGCCCTGCCAGTACCCAAATCTGTGATTTAGTGTACTTCCATGAAGTGCTGAACACTTCTGAGATCATAAACTTTGGTTCCATGTGAATTGATTATTTAGGTTATATATGGCGTAAAATTAGGATAAATTATTGAATAAACAAATTACCCGTTAAAATTATGTAGCAATTCGAACGAATATATTTTCGATCGGTCAAAGTCTTGATATGTCTCTGATACAGAAATATAAAATAAGCAATTTTTTAGTATAAAAGAATGTATAAACGGGAAAAGTACAATAAAAAGATTCTACATTTGTACGTTTTTTTAGCAAGTGTAGCCCGCTGATAGTAACTATTGGACGATAAAATTCCAATTTTGTGTATAAAAAGAAGAGTTCTAAAGGCAGAAAATGATCATTCCAACGGCATGGAATAAAAGTTCCATCGGCATGAAACAAAAGTTTCACGAGCATGGAACAAAAGTTTCACGGGCATGAAACTAAAGTTTCGCCCGGTAGAAAACGTGAAACTAAACGTGAAAGAGAATAGGTATTGAATATATATAATAATGAATATGGATAAACAAATGTTGAGAACTACTATTACCCAATTGAGGCAAATCGCTTTATTTGCAGTGGGGGTGTCTTTATTAACCGCTTGTGGAAACAGCCAGGGCGGTATGAAATTAGGGGATAATGAATATGCTGTTCTGACAGTCAGTTCAACAACCAGTGACCAGTCAACATCCTATCCGGCAACAATCAGAGGTACGCAGGATATTGAAGTCCGTCCCCAGGTTTCGGGTTTTATTGTGAAGTTGTGTGTGGATGAAGGAGCGACTGTCCGTAAGGGGCAGGCTTTATTCCAGATCGATCCGACGCAGTATGCCGCTGCGGTAGGGCAGGCGAAAGCTGCCGTCGAAATGGCCAAAGCGAATGTAAGTACTTTGACGTTGACCGAAAAGAACAAAAAGGCATTGTTCGATCAGAAGATTATCAGTGATTTTGAATATCAGACAGCCATCAATCAGTTGATGTCGGCTAAGGCAAGTCTGGCCCAGGCGGAAGCCTCTTTGGTCAGTGCGAGCCAGAACCTGTCTTTCTGTACAGTGACGAGCCCGTCGAACGGCGTTGTCGGTACTTTCCCGTACCGTATCGGAAGTCTGGTAAGTCCTTCCGTTGCACAGCCATTGACGACTGTGTCTGAAATCGGCGATGTTTATGTTTACTTCTCCATGACGGAAAAAGAACTGTTAGGATTGACGAAAGCCGGTGGTACACTGAAAGAACAGCTGGAAAAAATGCCGGCCGTGCAATTGCAGTTGTCCGACGGATCGCTCTACCATGCAGAAGGAAAGATCGATGCCGTAAGCGGTGTGATCGACCAGTCTACCGGTTCTGTCAGCATGCGCGCCATTTTCCCGAATGACAAGAATATTCTGAGAAGCGGTGGAACGGGTAATATCGTTTTCCCGTACACGATGGATAATATCATTATGATTCCTCAGGCTGCTACGGTAGAAATCCAGGACAAGAAGTTCGTTTTCGTCCTGCAGTCTGACAACACAGTGAAGAATACGGAAATCCGGGTTTCAAATCTGGATGATGGGAAGAGCTATCTGGTTACGAACGGCTTGAAGTCCGGTGACAAGATCGTGATCGAAGGCGTACAGAAGCTGAAAGACGGCCAGGCTATTGAGCCGATTACTCCGGAACAGCAGAAAGCCAAGTACGATCAGGCTTTGAAAGACCAGCATGACGGTAATCTGAAGACCGCTTTTAATTAATTACTTCCATTTGTTCGTTAAAAACAGAAAATATGAAATTAGATAGATTTATAAATCGCCCGGTGCTCTCTACGGTGATCTCCATCGTAATTGTAATCCTGGGTATCTTAGGCTTGTTGACCTTGCCTATTACCCAATATCCGGACATTGCACCTCCAACCGTGTCGGTGAGGGCCACTTATACGGGTGCCAATGCGCAGACCGTATTGAATAGTGTGATCGCGCCTCTGGAGGACCAGATCAACGGTGTGGAGAATATGATGTATATGACTTCAAATGCATCAAACAACGGTTCTGCCGATATTTCCATTTACTTCAAACAGGGAACGAATCCGGATATGGCGGCTGTCAATGTCCAGAACCGTGTCTCTATGGCACAAGGTTTGCTGCCGGCCGAAGTAACCAAGATCGGTGTGACGACGCAGAAGCGCCAGAACTCCATGTTGATCGTGTTTGCCGTGTATGACGCGGAAGACCGTTACGACCAGAAGTTCCTTGAAAACTACGCCAAGATCAACCTGATCCCGGAAGTGCAGCGTGTACCCGGTGTCGGTGATGCAAACGTGTTGGGTACCGACTATTCCATGCGTATCTGGTTGAAGCCGGATGTGATGGCCGAGTATCATTTGGTTCCGACGGATGTTTCGACTGTTTTGGCTGAACAGAACGTCGAGGCGGCTCCGGGATCTTTCGGTGAACAGGGAAACCAGACGTTCCAGTACACGATCCGTTACAAAGGACGTTTGCAGACAGCCGAAGAGTTTGAGAATATGGTGGTTAAAGCCCTTCCCGACGGCGAAGTGCTCCGCCTGAAAGATATCGCGGATATCGAGTTGGGACGTTTGACTTATAACTTCTCCAATAAAGTAAACGGTCATAATGCCGTAGCTTGTATCGTCTACCAGATGGCCGGTACGAATGCGACCGAGACTATCAATAACATCCAGGACCTGCTGGTGGAATCCGAGAAGACAATGCCGCCGGGAATGAAAGTCGAAGTGTCCATGAATGCCAACGACTTCTTGTATGCTTCTATCCATGAAGTAATCAAGACACTGTTGGAGGCCTTTATCCTGGTGTTTATCGTGGTGTATATTTTCTTGCAGGATTTACGCTCCACGTTGATTCCGGCTATTGCCATCCCGGTTGCCTTGATCGGTACATTCTTCTTGCTTTCAATGATCGGATTCAGTATCAACTTGCTGACCCTTTGTGCTATGGTGCTTGCCATTGCGATTGTGGTCGATGATGCGATTGTGGTCGTCGAGGGGGTCCATGCCAAACTGGACCAGGGATATAAGTCGGCCAAGCAAGCTTCTATCGACGCGATGAGCGAGTTGGGCGGTGCTATCGTTTCCATTACATTGGTCATGATGTCCGTGTTTATCCCCGTAAGTTTTATGGGCGGAACAGCCGGTACGTTCTATCGCCAGTTCGGTCTGACGATGGCGATCGCAATCGGTTTGTCAGCCTTGAACGCCTTGACTTTGAGTCCGGCGCTGTGTGCGATGTTCCTGAAGCCCCATGAAGAAGAGCATGAGAATAAGAAGACGACGTTTGTCACGCGTTTCCATAAATCGTTCAATGCGGCTTATGACTCGTTGCTGAAGGGATATAAGAAACGTGTCTTATTCTTTATCCAGAAGAAATGGTTAGCGTTCGGGACGGTTCTCGGTTCTATTGCCCTGTTGATCTTCTTCATGGAAGTTACGCCGACAGGTATGGTGCCGAATGAAGATACCGGTACGATCATGGGAGCAGTGACATTGCCGCCGGGAACATCAATGGAACGTACGCAGGAAATTATGCAGCGCGTCGATAGCCTGATCGCTTCTGATCCGGCTGTAAAATCACGTACGGCAATTACCGGTTTCAGCTTTATCGGTGGTCAGGGACCTTCTTACGGTTCGTTTATCATTAAATTGAAAGACTGGGATGAACGTTCGATCATGCAAAGTTCGGATGTTGTTTACGGTAGTTTGTTCATGCGTGCGCAGAAGATTATAAAGGATGGACAGGTGTTGTTCTTTACTCCGCCTATGATCCCGGGTTATTCGGCATCCAGTGATATCGAGTTGAACATGCAGGATAAGACAGGTGGTAGCCTGGAGAAATTCTTTGATGTGTCAAAAGATTATATGGCAGCATTGATCGCCCGTCCGGAAATTAAATCCGCGCAGACGACTTTCAACCCCAACTTCCCGCAATACATGATCGATATCGATGCGGCAGCCTGTAAGAAGGTGGGCATCAGCCCGAGCGATATCCTGATGACGCTCCAGGGATATTACGGAGGTTTGTATGCATCCAACTTCAACCGTTTCGGAAAGATGTATCGTGTAATGGTACAGGCTGATCCTACTTTGAGAACGAATATGGAATCGCTGAAGAATATCAAAGTAAAGAATGGAGATAAGATGGCTCCGATTTCCCAGTTCATTAGTATGACAAAGGTATATGGCCCGGATATTATCAGCCGTTTTAATATGTACACATCCATGAAGGTGATGGTTGCTCCGGCCGACGGTTTTACCAGCGGTCAGGCGTTGAAAGCGATTGCAGAGGTGGCTGCGACCAACCTGCCTGCCGGTTTCGGTTACGAATTGGGAGGTATGGCGCGTGAAGAGGCTGAAACCAGCGGTAGTACGACAGGTTTGATCTTCCTGCTCTGTTTCGTATTCGTTTACTTGCTGCTGAGTGCCCAGTATGAAAGTTACATCCTGCCGTTGTCCGTATTGCTCTCCATTCCGTTCGGTTTGATGGGTAGCTTCCTGTTCGTGCAGGGATGGGCCGCTTTGGGTAATATCCCGGCTCTGAAGATGATCTTAGGTACGATGTCCAATAATATCTATATGCAGATTGCCTTGATCATGTTGGTGGGTCTGTTGGCGAAGAACGCGATTCTGATCGTTGAGTTCGCCCTCGAACGCCGCCGTATGGGTATGAGCATTACGTGGGCTGCCGTCTTGGGTGCCGCTGCCCGTTTGCGTCCTATCCTGATGACATCATTGGCTATGGTTGTCGGCTTGTTACCTATGATGTTCGCATTCGGTGTAGGTGCTCATGGTAACCGTACGTTGGGTACTGCTGCTATCGGCGGTATGTTTATCGGTATGATTTGCCAGATATTTATTGTGCCGACCCTGTTCGTGGTATTCCAGTACTTGCAGGAGAAATTCAAACCGATTGAATGGGAAGATTTGGACAACAGCGACCTGAATACGGAAATAGAACAGTACGCAAAAACAAAATAAGAGATGACAATGAAGAATCAGATTATATATATGGTGTGTGCAACCGCTCTTCTGAGCAGTTGCCACATCTATAAAGCATACGACCGTCCGGACACGATTGAAACTTCCGGTGTTTACCGGGACCCGGTATCGGCCGTAGACACGTTGGCGGCAGATACGACCAATATGGGAAACCTGCCTTGGCAGGACATTTTCCGTGATCCGAAACTGCAGGCATTGATTGAAGAAGGATTGGCAAACAACGTAGATATGCAAGCCGCCATTCTCCGGGTGGAAGAAGCAAAGGCGCTGTTGACTTCGGCCCGTTTATCTTTCCTTCCATCACTTAACCTGGCCCCGCAGGGAACTATCACCAAGATGGAAAGCACCGGTTATGTAAAAGCTTACACACTGCCAGCTGCCGCAAGCTGGGAGGTTGATTTATTCGGAAAACTGTTGAACGCAAGCCGCGACCAAAAAGCTACTTATTTGCAGAGCCAATATGCACAGCAGGCCGTACGTTCGCAACTTATCGGCGGTATTGCCAACACCTACTTTACCCTGTTGATGCTCGATCGCCAGGTGGAGATCACAACCGAGACTGTCGGTATCTATAAGGAAAATGTCCGCGTCATGGAAGCCATGAAGACGGCCGGTATGACAACGGAAGCTGCCGTTGCCCAGATGCGTGCCGTGTATCATCAGGTATCCGGTTCGTTGATTGAGTTGCAACGCCAGGTGCGTGAAGTGGAGAACTCCTTGTCCGTATTACTGGCAAAAGCTCCCCAGCAGATCGACCGCGGTACGCTGGATGAACAGCTGATACCGGAAGAACTGATGGCCGGCGTTCCTTTGCAATTGCTGGAAAACCGTCCGGATGTGAAGATTGCCGAAATGACGCTTGCCAGCGCTTATTATACGACCAACCGGGCCCGTGCCGCTTTTTATCCGGGTGTGAACATTACGGCTACTGCCGGCTGGACGAATGGTTCCGGCGTATCGGTGGCTAATCCGGGACAGTTCATGTTCCAGGCATTGGCTTCCCTGGCACAGCCTATCTTCAACAACGGTAAGTTGATTGCCAACCTGAAAGTGTCGAAAGCCGAAGAGAAGATCGCCCAGATGAATTACCAGCAGGCAATCCTCGAAGCCGGAAAGGAAGTAAGCGACGCTCTTCATCTCTATGATGCGACTAACAGAAAGCTGATCCAGGACAAGTCTCAGATCGAACAACTGGAAAAGGCCGTTACCTACACAAATGCTTTGTTCCAGTCCGGACAGTCCACTTATCTGGAGATCCTGTCTGCTCAACAGAGCCTTTTGAGTGCACAATTGACTGAAGTTTCCGACAATGTCCAGCGTATGCAAGCTGTCATCAACTTGTATAGTGCTGTCGGTGGCGGAAGAGAATAATAACTTTTAAATTCGAATTATTATGATTAGTCCGTTAGCTTATGTAGATGCAAGTGCAAAATTAGGAGCGAACGTAACCGTTCATCCGTTTGCATATATCGATAAGAACGTGGTAATAGGCGATGACTGCGAAATTATGCCGCATGCCAGTATCATGAGCGGTACGCGTATGGGAAAACGGAATCGTGTCTTTAACGGTGCCGTGATCGCTGCCGAACCGCAGGATTTCCAATATAAAGGAGGTGATACGATCGTTGAGATAGGCGATGACAATGTGATCCGTGAAAACGTGGTGATCAACCGCGCCACGACTGCCGAAGGCAAGACGATTATCGGTAACGGTAACTTCCTGCACGAAGGCGTCCATGTCTCCCACGACACACATATCGGAAACCATAGCGTATTCGGTTATGGCAGCAAGATTTCCGGTAACTGCATGATCGAAGATTATGTTATTTTCGGTGGAAATGTCCTGGTAAGTCAGGGGTGCCGTGTCGGGAAATGGTCGATGACGCAGACCGGTTGCCGCTTCCGCAAGGATGTGCCTCCTTATATCGTGGCCGCACAGGAACCGACGACCTATTACGGTGTCAACTCCGTGATCCTTTTGCACGAAGGTGTAAGTGAAAAGGTAATCAAGCACATCAGCCATGCCTACCGTATCATTTACCAGGGCAATACGAGTATCTTCGATGCTTTGCTGATGATTAAGGACCAGGTTCCGATGAGCGAAGAGATCCAGCATATCATTGATTTTATCGGTGAGTCTAAGTTGGGTATTATCAAATAAATATGTTTTATATTCAAGAGAGTGAACAAGTTCGCTTCTTGACAAATATAAAGTAAACAGACCTCGTAGAGGCGGTTCGTGAACTGCCACTACGAGGTCTGCTTTTTTGATTCAAAACTTCTTAGTTTTAAGCCTCCTGAAAATAACAAAATATACAATAACCCCCTGTTTCGGCTATTTTTCTATTTCGTCCGAAATCTTGATCGGTTTTGGATTGACTCTTTTCACGATTTTAGCCCATTCGGATGACAACAGAGAAAATGAGGTGCCGAGCCCATATCGAAAAGCATACAATTTGATTGCTCAAAACCGGAAACAACAGCAAAGTGATAAAACTTAACTCCCGGAGAATCGAATATTTGCAGACAAAGGCGGACTGCGTTCCAAATATCCCAAGGAAATTTTAGGGGCTTGTTGTTGTGAGGTGCGCAGAAAATAGTCTTGAAGTAACGCTTCATCGCTCTGAAGGTTGACTTCGTGCTATATGAAGTCCGACTTCAGAGCAACAATGTTCCGGGTCAGAGCGATAAAGTCCCTCTTCATGGCGATAAGGAGCCTGATCATAGGAAAAAGCCCCTTTTTGACGGCTGAAAAGTGGATTGACATTTATTTTATTCGGGGTGTCTTTTGAGACTAAAAAACACGTTTTATACAATAAGCCCTCTGCCGTAGGCTCTCTTTTGCCGTTTCGTTTCAACGAACGTTTTTAGAGCTTAGGGGGCAAAGCCTCTTCCTCTGTGGGCTTGAGTCCCTTTAATAGGATTACTTGTAGATATTTGAAAGGGGGATCAAACCCACAGAGGAATCCGGCAAAGCCGGGTGCTTATCAATCCGTTGATTGAAATCAACGGCAAAAGAGAGCCTGCGGCAGGGGGGCTTATTGTATAAAACGGATTTTTCAGCTTCAAAAGACATCCGAAACAAAACAAATGTTAATCTGCTTTTTTGACCTCAAAAAGGGACTTTTTCGCCTTTTTTGAGTGTTTTCCGCCATTACGACCGTCCTCTTTGCCACCACGACCGTGCTAATGTGTAGTGCACTCGGCACCTCGCGAAGATTGGGACGGTCGTAATGGAGATTTGGACGGTCGTAATTGGAAAGAGGACCGTCTTTAGGGCAAAAAAGGCCCTAAATTTCCTTGGGATATTTGGAACGCCGTCCGTTTTGTTTTCAAATATTCGATTCTCCGGGAGTTAAGCTTTATCACTTTGCCGGCGTTTCTAGTTTTCGGCAATCAAATTGCACGCTTTTCGAAACGGACTGCGCACCTCGCTCTTCTTATTGTCAGAAAGGGAAGCTTAAACCGCAAAAAAAGTCAATCCAAAATCGATCAAGATTTCAGACGAAATAGAAAAATGGCAAAAAGGGGGTTATTGTAATATTCATCAGATTTGCAGGAGGTTCAAAACTTGACAAAAACGAATAAACCTGTTCCCAGGTTTATTCCGGTGTCCATGTGTCCATCCACCTCAATACGGGCAATCCGTTCTCGAACAGGATGGGGAGCCAGATATAACGGGCATCGGAGGGATGCTTCGGTGTCCAGCGATCGGCCATAAAGACAAAGGCGTCTTTTTTACCGGCTATCGGGAAGATAAACGTGCTTTGCGAATGGAAGGTAAGGGCTGCATCTTCTCCCTGGCATGGGTTCGGATGCTGTTTCCATGGTCCCCAGATGGAAGGGGCGGAGAACATGCGGGCTTCATTCGGAGCCCAACCCGTACAACCGGAGGTGATCATGAAATAAGTTCCGTCTTTCTTGAAGATGGCAGGAGCCTCGTTATGCCCGCCCGGAAAAATGCGGATGTATCGTCCGGTATGGCTCTGGTAATCGTCGGTCAGCTCGGCGATCTGCAGCGTCAGGTTTTCTTCCGACGAATAGATATGGTAGGCTTTTCCGTCGTCATCGACATAAATGGTCATGTCACGCGACATCTGGCCGCCTTCCATATCCCGGCGGACGAACAGTCCTTCTTCCACGGCTTTACGCCATTCGGGCGTCCACCATTCCTTAAAATCATCAGCCTTTACTTGCAGGGAGCGATATTCTTCCGGCATATTCTCCGGCCAGAATCCGGCACAAGGACGATAGGAATGGACGAAACGGTAAGGACCTGTCACCTTATCGCTTACGGCGACACCGACACGGGCGGCAGCATATCCTTTCCCTTTCAGTTCCAGATGGAACCACATGACATATTTATTTGTCTTTTTATTGTAAACGACTTTCGGTCGTTCCAGGATGCAGCCACTTTCGATGTCGCTGTAAGAACCGACCGGCATAACCGGCATTGCAATACCTTCGTTCTTCCAGTGAACCAGGTCGCGGGAAGAATAGCAGGTCACGCCATCGAGGGCAACACTGGTCGTATCACTCTTAAATTCGCCGAACCAATAATAAGTACCTTCGGCATAAAGCATGCCTCCACCGTGGGCATTCACATGGACGCCCTTGTCGTCCGGCCATATTTCACCGGGATGTATCCCGCCTGTTTGTGTTTGTGAGTAACAGCACAAAGAGGTCAGAGCGAGACAACACGTAATTATAATTTCTTTCATATCAATTTATTATGTACAAATATAAGGTTTTTTTCTTTATCTTTGTGTGAAAAGGAAAAACTACGTATTATGTTGAGAAATACTTATTCAGACCGATTGTTTTTAGTGCTCATTCTTGTTGTCCTGTGTATCGTCCCCGGTTCGGCGCAAGTCATGACTTCTATGGAAGATATTACCGGCGGTACATTTAAGGAACCCTATTCCCAAAAAGAAATAACCGGACTGCCTGCGTTCCGTCGTATTGCTGTCGTTTCGCATCCTGTCCCCGAATCCAATATCAGGATAGAAGTCTGGCTGCCTGCCAAGAATTGGAACGGACGCTTCTTGGGAACCGGCAACGGTGGGGGAGCGGGCAGCATCAGCTATGGCGCCCTGGTAAGCGGTTTAAGGCGAGGGTTTGCCGTCGCCAATACCGATATGGGAACTTCGCCTGCCGCCCATCTGCTTTACGACTCTCCTGAAAAATGGAAGGACTTCGGATATCGGGCAACACACGAGATGACAGTGGTTGCGAAGAAATTCATCCGGGAATATTATGGAAAGGAACCTCTCTATTCTTATTTTCAAGGATGTTCCACCGGAGGGCAACAGGCGTTGTCCGAGGCGCAGCGCTATCCGGAGGACTATGACGGAATACTGGCCGGAGCGCCTGCCAACAACCGGACGCACCTCCATGCGATGTTTTTGTGGTGCCATGCTTTGTGCAACGAAGATCCGTCGCTTATGTTTACCAAGGAACAGCTACAAAAAATAACGGAAACCGTTATACGCAGGAATGCAGGCAAGGACGGCGGCGCGTCGACTGATAATTTTCTGACCGACCCGAGAAT
Source organism: Parabacteroides sp. AF17-28 (assembly GCF_003479205.1). Lineage (NCBI taxonomy): Bacteria > Pseudomonadati > Bacteroidota > Bacteroidia > Bacteroidales > Tannerellaceae > Parabacteroides > Parabacteroides sp. AF17-28. The sequence continues at coordinate 121,636 of NZ_QUGV01000009.1, forward strand.
GGCCGTTGCGGATGTCAACGAGTTTAGTTCTTTCTTGTCCGAGAAGCAGGTAGAGATATTGGAGAAGATACTGAATGGTCCCGTAAACTCGGTTACCGGTAAGAGAATCTATTGCCCTTTTCCTCCGGGTAGCGAAGATAAACCTTCCGGGCTGGAATACTTTCAGGGAAAATCAGCCGTGGAGGGATTGCTTTATCCTTTTATCTGGGCTTTCGGGAAGGAGTTCGATTACCGTAAATTCGATTTTGACCGCGACATGGCGAAAGTCGATTCCATGCTGGCCCCGATATTGAATGCCAATAACCCTGATCTGCTGCCGCTGAAAAAGAGGAACGGCAAAATCATTATGTACACCGGCACATGTGATCCGATCGTCCCTTTCCAGGATGCCGTCAATTACTATGAGCGGGTGGTCGAAAAGATCGGCAGTTTGGAAGAGACGCAAGATTTCTTCCGTTACTTTATTATTCCCGGCATGAACCATTGCGGCGGAGGCCCCGGAGTGAATGATTTCGGACAATCGTTCCCGACGCCACCTAATCCTGACCGTGAGCAAGATGTCCTGACTTTACTCATGAATTGGGTAGAAAGGAATGAAGCCCCCGAACGAATGATCGCCACGCGGTATAAAGACGGTACGGTCGAGATGCAGCGGCCTGTGTATCCGTATCCGGATTTTCCTCGATACAAGGGTGGTGATCCGGCCAAGTTCCGGAATTATGAAAGGGTGACACATCCGAGAGGAATTGTTCCGGTTCCGGCAGGAAAATATCTGAAATAATTTATATCTTTGTGTAGTTTTAATATTCTCAAAGTCTAATCAAATAGAATGTATCATGAAAAATTTATTGAAATCATTTTTAGTTCTTTTGGCCATTACGACCGCAGTTCCCTGTTTTGCCCAGAAAGCAAATAATACGTTGACGGAAAAAGAAAAGAAACAGGGCTGGACCTTGTTGTTTAACGGGAAGGATTTTACGGGTTGGAGACAATGCAACAACACCGGAATGCCCTCCAATTGGGTGATCGAAGATGAGGCAATGAAAGTCTTTACCGCTCCGGGAAAGAAGCCGGGACATGGCAACAACGGCGATATCCTGTATAAAGAGAAGAAGTATAAGAATTTCGAACTTTCTGTAGACTGGAAGACAAGCCCGAAGGGTAATTCTGGTATCTTCTATTATGTACGCGAAGTTCCGGGACAGCCGATCTATTACGCAGCTCCCGAAGTGCAGGTGTTGGATAATGTGGATGCAGACGATAACAAGTTAGCGAACCATTTGGCCGGCTCTCTGTATGATATTTTGCCTGCTGATCCTAAGACTGTAAAACCGACCGGCGAATGGAATACGATCGTGATCCGTGTGAAAGACGGAAAAGTCACTCATACTCAAAACGGGAAGAAAGTCGTAGAGTACACTTTGTGGACAAAAGAATGGGACGATATGGTTGCCAATAGTAAATTCAAAGATTTCAAAGGCTTCCAGGAAGGTATCGCTCATGAAGGTTATATCGGTCTGCAGGATCATGGCTATCCTATCTGGTTCCGTAACATCAAGATTCGCGAATTGAAATAAATCCCATGCCCATGGAATTTGGATCGCATGCCCATGAAAATTGAATTGCATGGGCATGAAATAAAAAGAGGATAATCCAGTGAAGGGTTATCCTCTTTTTTATAAAGAATTAAATCTAATCTGATTTAAAGAGCACCCACTTCTTTCAAAGCTTCGTTTGTTTTGTGAACAGCTGCTGCGCTCTTTGCGAAGAGTTCTTTTTCTTCTGCTGTCAGTTCCAGTTCAACGATCTTTTCGATACCGTTCTTACCCAGGATAACAGGAACGCCGATGCAGAGATCAGATTCTCCGTATTCGCCTTCCAGATAAACAGAGCAAGGAACCATCTTCTTCTGGTTGTGGATGATAGACTCAACAACGAATGCTCCTGCTGCGCCCGGTGCATACCATGCGGAAGTGCCTAACAGTTTTGTCAGTGTAGCACCGCCAACCATAGTAGAAGCAACAACTTCCTGTAGTTTTTCAGCGCTCAACAGTTTGCTTACAGGAATACCTTTGTAAGTAGCCAGACGAGCCAACGGAATCATAGTCGTGTCACCGTGGCCACCGATTACCATGCCTTCAACTTCGTTAGCATTGCAACCTAAAGCCTGAGACAGGAAATATTTGAAACGGGAGCTATCCAATGCACCGCCCATACCGATGATACGGTTTTTCGGCAGACCTAAAGATTTCAATGACAGGTAAGTCATTGTATCCATCGGGTTGGAGATTACTACCAAGATTGCGTTCGGAGAATATTTCAGGATGTTCTGCGCTACGCTCTTAACGATACCAGCGTTAACGCCGATCAGTTCTTCGCGAGTCATACCCGGTTTACGGGGAATACCTGAAGTGATGACAACAACGTCAGAGTTAGCTGTTTTTTCGTAGTCGTTTGTGCAACCTGTAACTGTGGTATCGAAACCAAGCAGCTGAGCAGTCTGCATCATATCCATTGCTTTACCTTCGGAAACACCTTCCTTAACGTCAAGCATTACAACTTCGTCTGCCACTTCATTGAAGGCAAGAACATTTGCGCAAGTAGCACCTACATTACCGGCGCCAACAACTGTTACTTTAGACATAATAATAAGTTTTATATGTTTTACTTATAATGATACTTCTATCTTTTTTAGCGTGAGCAAAGTTACAACGTATTGCGGAATAAAGAAATATTTCCGTATATATTTTGTGCCTTCCTTTATTAAATATAGCTAAAGCTCCGCCGCCCTTATTCTACATATAATACCAGCCCTTTCAGATATTCACCTTCCGGGTGGTAGATGTTGACGGGATGATCGGCAGGCTGTGTCAGTTGGTGCAGAATACGGACGCTGCGGCCGGATTGGGCGGCTGCACTGAACACGGCCAGACGGAAGTTTTCCTTACTTACGACCTGCGAGCAGGAGAAGGTGAACAGGATGCCTCCCGGCTTGATCTTTTCGAAAGCGATGGCGTTCAGCTTGCGATATCCTTGCAGGGCGTTGCGCAATACGTTTTTATGTTTGGCAAAGGCCGGCGGGTCGAGGATAATCAAGTCGTAGTTGCTTCCCATCTTTTCCAGATATTTGAACGCGTCTTCCGCATAGGCTTCATGGCGCGGATCACCGGGAAAGTTCAGTTCCACATTCTTCTTCGTCAGTGAGATGGCTTTGGCGGAGCTGTCGACCGAATGTACCACTTTCGCACCGCCGCGCATGGCATAGAACGAGAATCCGCCGGTATAGCAGAACATATTCAAGACGGAACGGCCTTTTGAGTAATGTCCCAGTAACGAACGGTTTTCGCGCTGATCGACGAAGAATCCGGTTTTCTGGCCTTTCTGCCAGTCTACACAGAATTTCAGTCCGTTTTCCAGAGCGATGTCCTCCACTTTGCCTCCGTACAAGTAGCCGTCTTCACTACCTAAGTTCGCTTTGTAGGGCAGTGTGGCTTCCGATTTGTAATATATATTCTGTAAAGAATCTCCCAGGACAGTTTTCAGCGCTTCGGCAATCTGGTGGCGTGCGTAGTGCATGCCGACAGAGTGTGCCTGCATGACGGCTGTATGGGCATACATGTCGACGACCAGTCCCGGCAGGTTGTCTCCCTCGCCGTGTATCAGACGGAACGTATTGTTGTTCTCCACTCCGGCAAGCCCCAGCGTTTGGCGCAGGGTGTATGCAATGCGGATGCGTTCTTCCCAGAAAGCAGCGTCGATCGCAACCTGTTTGAATGATAAGATACGCACGGCGATACTGCCTATCTGATAATGTCCGATACCTAAGAAACGCCCGTTTGTCCCATATACTTCTACCAAGTCACCTTCTTCCGGCTCGCCTTCGATTGTCTGGATGGCTCCGGAGAATACCCAGGGATGGAAACGTAACAACGATTCTTCTTTCTTCGGTTTGAGAAATACTTTGCACTCCTTCATTTATATCTGTTTCAATTGGTTGTATATTTTCAGGCAGGCCCATGCGTCGAGGGCTGCATATTTTTGTTGCGGTTCGGTCAGCACATCGGCTTCCCAGTTGCTCAAGCGCTGTCCTTTTGATATTTTTTTATTGAACAGGATGGCGTATATCTTTTGCAGGCTGGCGTCTTCAATGCCGAACTGTCCTACATAATTCTGCAAATCCAGGAAATTGGCCGGCTCTATGTCCGTACGTCTCCGCATCGCTCCGAAGTCGTCGCGCAGGGAAAGTCCGATTTTCAAGACTCTCTCGTTCGCCAGGAATTTTTCTAACGCTTCCGGTATATCGATCCGGTTCAGGCGGAACAGGAAACAAGCTTCGTCCGTCGATATCTGCATGAGCGATATTTTGTAGCGTTGTCCTTTCTTAAAGCTGGGACGGGTTTCGGTATCGAATCCGACTGCCGGAAACTCAGACAGGTAGCTGACCGCCTTTTCCGTATCTCTCAATGTGTCGATAACGATGATTCGTCCGGTAAACTCCTCTAAGGGAAGCTGGGATATTGCTTCTTTCGTTATTGAATGTGTATATTGTTGTGTCATTCTTCTTCTTCGTTGGTTTCTAAAGGCTCTTCCTCGCTGTATCGCACGGCATGAAGAGCTTTTAATGCATTTAATAATTGTTGTCCCCAGAATTCGCGGAAGTTGTTACGGCACAGGGCAATTGCTTCGAGCATCACCGCTTCGTTTCCCTGGCGGAACAGGGAGATGAAGTTGCCCGTGTCTTGGTAAACATCCGCCAGGTTTTCCGAGATAAAGGCGGCTATCGGTGTATCGCTGTATTGCATATCCGGATGGAAAGTTTCCAGATAAGAATCCTTTTCTCCCAATAATCCTGCAATCCGGTTGCGGACAGATTCATACATGTCTTCCGTAACAGTCAGTTCCGGGTCTGCATCTTCGTCCTCTTCCGCCTCGGGCAGGAGCGTGGCTTTCAGATAGAGTAGCGGCAATAGCTTGACCGCTTTGTCCAAAAAGTCAAAAAGACCACTTCCGCCGGCATTCTCGACGAATGTGCAGAATTCCAGTGCAACTGTTACAAATTCCAGCGTGTTGCGTTCGTATATCGGGTTGTTTTCTTTTTCCATGCTGATTATCTTAATCGATACCTTTGCGTTTATAACCTGCAAAAGTAACAAATATATTTCGATAATCGGAATTATGGGAGTTATTTCCTTAAGGTTATAGAAAATACAAATCTCTTTTGTCTGCTAAGCCGGAGTAAATACTTTAAGACCTGTTGGCCGGTAAACTGAGAGATTAATTGTATATTTGCAAAAACGTTCGATTTATGGAAACTGGAGTCAGAAAGCTGCCGATAGGCATACAGAATTTTGAGAATATTCGCAGGCGTGATTTCGTCTATGTCGACAAGACTGCCTTTGTCTATGAAATGGCAACGATGGGGATCCCTTATTTCCTGAGCCGTCCGCGTCGTTTCGGGAAAAGTCTGTTGTTGTCTACCTTTGAAGCCTATTTTGAAGGGAAGAAAGAGCTGTTCAAGGGATTGGCTATCGAGCGGCTGGAATCGGAATGGTTGCAATATCCGGTTTTGCACCTGGATTTGAATGCTGAGAAATATACAAGTCCGGAACGACTGGAATATATCCTGAGCAACAACCTGACGCAATGGGAAGAACTATACGGGAAAGGGGAGGATGAAAAGACGCTTCCGGCTCGTTTTATGGGGGTGATTCGCCGGGCTAACGAGAAGACGGGGATGCAAGTCGTCGTGTTGGTGGACGAATATGATAAACCCTTGTTGCAGGCGTTGAACAATGAAGAACTTTTGGGCGCGTACAGGGATACGCTGAAAAGTTTCTACGGAGTTTTGAAAAGTGCAGACCGGTATTTGCGTTTTGTTTTCCTGACGGGAGTGACAAAGTTTGCGCACGTCAGCGTCTTCAGCGATCTGAACCAGTTGTCGGATATCAGCATGGTGCCACGGTTTTCACAGATTTGTGGTATCACGTTTGAAGAATTGAAAAATAATTTCGAACCTGAAATAAAGGCTTTAGCTGAAACGAACAGCTTATCGTATGAAGGGGCGCTGGACAGATTGGAGCGTATGTATGACGGCTATCATTTTAGCGAGAATACGGTAGGGATATTTAATCCTTTCAGCGTTTTGAATGCCTTGCAATATAGCCGATTCGACAGTTATTGGTTTCAGACGGGGACACCGACTTTCCTTGTTGATGTATTGAAAAAGAGCGAGTATGACCTGCGAACATTGATTGACGGAGTGGAAGCACCGTCATCAGTTTTTACTGAATACAGGGTTGAGGTAATGAACCCGGTTCCGTTGCTTTACCAGAGTGGTTACTTGACGCTTAAGGAGTTTGATGATCGGTTCCGGTTGTATCGTTTGGGCTTTCCCAATGAAGAAGTGAAATATGGTTTTCTGAGTTTTATTGCTCCTTTTTATACAGCTGTTACGGATGATGAAAAAGGTTTTTACGTGGGGAAGTTTGTTCAGGAATTGGAAACTTGTAATGTCGATGCTTTCATGAACCGTCTGCAAGCCTTCTTTGCTGATTTTCCTTACGAGTTGAATGCGAAGACCGAACGTCATTATCAGGTTGTTTTTTATATAGTATTCAAGCTGATGGGGCAGTTCTGCGATGTGGAAGTGAGAAGCGCAAAAGGACGTGCTGATGCTGTTGTGAAGACGGCTGATTATATTTATGTGTTTGAGTTTAAGCTGGATGGAACTGTAGAAGAAGCTCTCCGGCAAATTGATGAAAAAGGCTATCTGATACCCTATCAATCTGAAGGAAGGCAGTTGGTGAAGGTCGGAGCTTCTTTCAGTAAGGAGGAACGCAATATTGCGGATTGGAAAATACAAATGTCGTAGGGAACTTTAAATTTTCTGTGTACATTTGCACGTTGTAAAATTATACGTAATGGCAAAGAAGACAACTGCAAAACAAAATACGAATAACGGCGAGAGTAAATTCAAAAGGGTTAAAAACTTTTTTACCAATGAACGCACCCGTTTCATAACCGGATTGGTTATTTCTATTATTACAATATATGTCGGTCTGGCATTGATCTCATTCTTCTTTACCGGAGGGGCGGATCAGAGCAAGATAGAGAATGTACCGTTGGCAGACCTGGTCACAAACCGGGGATCAGTGGATAACTGGACGGGCGTGCGCGGGGCTTTCCTGGCGGACTTGCTGATGAACCGGTGGTTTGGAATCTCTTCGTTTCTGATCTTGTTTTTCTTGGGATCGGTAGGGGCGAAGTTGATGAACCTGAATAAAGTGTCCTTGCTGAAACGTTTCCTGTTCAGTGCCGCGATGCTGATCTGGGGATCCGTGTTCTTTGCTTTTGTCTTTATCAGTGGATATGAAGACACTTTCATCTATTTAGGAGGCCAGCACGGTTATTACCTTTCGGAGATGATGATGAATAATATCGGCATACCGGGCACAGTCCTGTTGCTTGTCGGCATGTTCCTGATCATTGCGATCTTCACCAGTAAGCGTACGATTCCGTTCCTGCAAAATGTCTTTTCTTTCGGATGGCTGAAGAACAGCTTGAAACGGAAGAAGAAAGAAACACCGGAAACGGAAGACGAACCTGAAAACGAAACGTTGCCGGAAGAACAGCCGGTGAGAGAACCGGTAATCACGCCTCGCAGACCGGTGAATGAAACAACTGTTGAGCCGGATGAATATGTCTTCGATACGGAAGCTGAAATCAGGAAAGCGGCAGAAGAGAAGCATGAAGCGGAAGAAGAAAACGAATTTGAATATACAATAGCAAAAGAGGAAGAGGACGCTCCGAAAACCGCAGAAGGTGAGAAGAATGTCGACTTTGAAGTGGAGATACCCGACGGCGAAGAAGAAATGTGCGACCAGGCGGAGTTAGGCAAATATGACCCGCGCTTGGATTTGTCTCGTTATGTGTTTCCCCCGCTCGATTTGCTGAAATTCTACGACTCCGGCAATGTGGAAGTCAACCGTGAGGAACTCGACGCCAACCAGCAGATGATTAAGCAGACGTTGGAAGATTTCGGCATCCGTATCGCTTCTATCAAGGCAACGGTCGGACCGACGGTGACGCTCTACGAGATCGTGCCGGAAGCCGGCGTGCGTATTTCCAAGATCAAAAACCTCGAAGACGATATCGCGCTGAGCCTTTCCGCCTTGCAGATCCGTATTATCGCTCCGATGCCGGGTAAAGGAACGATCGGTATTGAAGTGCCGAACAATAAGCCGCAGACCGTCTCGATGCAGTCTGTCGTCGCTTCCCGCAAATTCCAGGAGTGCACATACGACCTGCCTGTGGCGATCGGAAGGACGATTATCAACGAAGTCTTTATGTTCGACCTTTGCAAAACGCCCCACTTGTTGGTGGCAGGTGCGACTGGACAGGGTAAGTCTGTCGGTCTGAATGCAATCATCACTTCTTTATTATATAGGAAGCATCCGGCCGAACTGAAGTTCGTGATGATCGACCCGAAACGGGTGGAATTCAGTATCTATTCGAAGATCGAACGGCATTACTTAGCCAAGTTGCCGAATGCCGACAAACCGATTGTGACGGAGCCGGAAGACGCGGTGGCAACCTTGAACTCGTTGGTGATCGAGATGGAGAACCGCTATGAGTTGTTGGTGAGCGCTTCGGCACGTAACATCAAGGAATATAATGAGAAGTTTATCTCCCGTCGCCTGAATCCGGAAAAGGGACATCGTTTCCTTCCGTATATCGTGGCGATAGTCGACGAGTTCGCCGACCTGATCGCTACTTCCGGTCGCGAAATCGAAATGCCTATTTCCCGTATTGCGGCTAAAGCCCGTGCCGTCGGTATTCACATGATCTTAGCAACGCAACGTCCGGATACGAAGGTGATCACCGGTACGATCAAGAGTAACTTCCCGAGCCGTATCGCCTTTAAGGTGATGTCGCAGGTCGACTCCCGTACGATTTTGGATGCACAAGGTGCGAACCGCCTGATCGGTAAAGGCGATATGTTGATCCTGATTACCGGAAGCAGTGAGCCGACGCGTGTGCAGTGTGCATTTGTTGATACGCCGGAAGTGGAAGATATCGTGGAACATATCGGAGAGCAGGTGGCTTATCCGACTGCTTACCTGTTGCCGGAATATGTTGGAGAAGGAGGTGATTCTTCGATTGCCGGAACGGTGGATCTGTCTGATCGCGATCCGCTCTTTGACGAGGCGGCCCGCCTGATCGTGATCCAGCAACAAGGTTCGACTTCGCTTATCCAGCGTAAGTTTGCAATCGGTTATAACCGTGCCGGCCGTCTGATGGACCAGCTGGAAGCAGCCGGCATTGTCGGTCCCTTTGAAGGAAGCAAGGCACGCCAGGTATTGATTCCGGATGAATACAGCCTGGAACAGTTGTTGAATTCGTTAAAGTGAAAAAGATAAATGAAGATTTATCGGTGAGAATAATGCCGTCGTAGGGGCGGTTCGCGAACCGCCCAAAGCCCTGTAAGGGCGACAGATCATAGCCCAAGGCGTGAGCCTTGGGGTTAAAGAGGACCACCTCCTGTCTTCGAGCCCTGTAAGGGCGATACATTGTGACACAGGATGTTACTGGTGCCGCCCTTACAGGGCTAAGAGGAGAAGGGAGACGTTTCTCTTAACCCAAGGCTCACGCCTTGGGCTGAGATCTGCCGGGCTTACAGCCCTAAGACAACGTCGCTATCGGGCGGTTTGCGAACCGCCCCTACGAGGCCGTTATCCTCGCACCGTTAAATCATCATTTATCTCTGATAATATTAAGAATATGAATATGAATTATAAATTGAAAATAACTCGGCTATCCGTTCTGCTGTTGTGTCTTTTGCTCGGATTCAACTTGGAGGGCGGGGCGCAGAACGCCACGTCTATCTTGGATAAAGCGGCTTCCGCTTACGAGGGCTCGAATGGTTTGAAAGCCTATTTTACGATGCAGACGCGCTCGGATGTGCAAAAAGTGTCGGAGAGCTTTGACGGGACAATCGATATCAAAGGTGATAAATTCGTGTTGAAAACCCCGGATATGATTACCTGGTTCGACGGGACGACACAATGGTCGTATGTCGAGCGCAATGAAGAAGTGAATGTGTCGACACCGACGGGAGAGGAGTTGCAGACGACAAATCCTGCGTTGCTGCTCCGTTCCTATAAGAAAGGCTTCTCAGCTACGCTAAAAGGAGAAAGTACCGCTCCGAACGGCAAGGCAGCCTATGACATCGAATTGACGCCTAAAAAGAAAAGCGATATCATAAGAGTAGAACTCCAGATCGAGAAGTTTTCCGGCCTGCCCGCTTCGATCGCCGTATTCGCCAAGAACGGACTCAGCAATACGATCCGAATCGGCAAAATGGAAACAGGAGTAAACCAACCGGATTCTTTTTTTGTTTTTAACGAAAAAGACTATCCTGATGCAGAGATCGTAGACCTTCGGTAAATTAAGAGTTAAGAATTAAAAATTAAAAAATACGAGATGAATACAAATCAGAATGAAAAGGTTCGCTGCCTGATTATCGGTTCCGGCCCTGCCGGCTATACGGCGGCTATATATGCTTCACGTGCTAATCTGTCTCCTGTCCTTTACGAAGGCATCCAGCCGGGCGGACAGCTTACCACTACCACCGAAGTCGAGAATTTCCCCGGTTATCCGGAAGGTGTGACCGGTACGGAACTGATGGAAGACCTGAAACAACAGGCTGCCCGCTTTGGGGCGGATATCCGCATCGGTATTGCTACGGCGACAGACTTGTCGGCCGCACCTTATAAAGTGACGATCGACGGTGAGAAAGTGATTGAGACGGAAACATTGATTATTGCTACCGGAGCGACTGCCAAATATTTAGGCTTGCCCGATGAACAAAAATATGCAGGAATGGGCGTGTCTGCCTGTGCTACTTGTGACGGTTTCTTCTACCGCAAGAAAGTGGTGGCTGTCGTGGGTGGCGGAGATACGGCTTGCGAAGAGGCTCTTTATCTGGCCAGTCTGGCAAAGCAGGTTTATCTGATCGTCCGCAAGCCGTATCTGCGTGCTTCGAAAGTGATGCAGGAACGTGTATTGAATGCCCCGAACATTACGGTGCTGTTCGAACATAACACCGTTGGCCTGTTTGGCGAGGATGGTGTCGAAGGCGCACACCTGATGAAACGCATGGGCGAACCGGATGAAGAAAAGGTAGACATCGCCATCGACGGTTTCTTCTTAGCTATCGGACATAAGCCGAATGCTGAGATCTTCAAGCCCTGGATCGAAACGGACGAAGTGGGCTATATCAAGACAATTCCGGGTACGCCGAAAACAAAAGTCCCGGGCGTATTCGCCGCCGGTGACGTCGCCGACCCGCATTACCGCCAGGCCATTACGGCTGCCGGCAGTGGTTGCGCCGCTGCAATCGAAGCGGAACGCTATTTGTCGGAGCACGGGAAATAAATGATGATTTTCGGTGCGTCGCTATGTTTGTATTACCGGACGCAGATTTCGCAGACGACGCAGAGGAACGCAGATCATTAATTGTTTTAAAAGAAAATAAGTCTGCGTTCCTCTGCGTAATCTGCGCCCGTCTGCGTCCGGTAAATACGAGTAAACGCACCGTTAAATCAGCATTTACCGAATTTGCAAACTAACTAAAAATACCATGTTATGAAACAATTAAGATTCTCTCTTCTTTTTCTTTTCTGTGTACTGATTACAGTGCCGGCAGCCGCTAAAGGCAAAACGAAAGTGATTGCTCATCGTGGCTATTGGAAGACGGAAGGGTCTGCTCAAAACTCGATTCGTTCTCTGGAACGGGCGAATGAAATAAAAGTATATGGGTCCGAGTTCGATGTGCATCTGACAGCGGACAATGTCCCGGTTGTTTTCCATGATAGCAAGATTCAGGGTAAACATATCCAGACGACTCCCTATGCGGAACTAAAAGACCTGAAGCTCCCGAACGGCGAAACGCTTCCCACATTGGAACAGTATCTGAACAGGGCGAAGGAGCTGAAAAAGGCTAAACTGATTTTTGAACTGAAATCCCATGCGACTCCCGAACGCGATCGTGAAGCCGCAAAGATAGCCGTCGATATGGTGAACAGCAAGAAGTTGGGAAAGCGTACCGAATATATCGCTTTCAGTCTTGAAGCAGCTAAAGAGTTACACCGCTTGTCTCCTAAAACCCCTGTCTATTATCTGAACGGCGACTTGTCTCCGAAGCAATTGAAAGAACTTGGATTTGCCGGCCTGGATTATAACTATAAGGTGATGCAAAAACATCCCGAATGGTTTAAGGAAGCGAAAGACCTGAAATTGAAAATCAATGTTTGGACAGTCGACGATCCGGAGGTGATGAAGGAAATGATCGAGAGCGGCGCGGACTTTCTGACAACAGACTATCCCGAAGAAGCGCAAAAAGCCGTACTTTTGTACCGCTGAATAAATATGTGAAATGAGAAAGTATTGCCTGCCGTTATTTCTTTTGTTGCTCCTACAAGCCGTTTATGCCGTCGATCCTCCCAAGCGGGAGATCAGGGGCGTTTGGCTGACAACCGTCTATGGCTTGGACTGGCCGCAGAAACCCGCTGCGACAGAAGCCGGGCGTAAAGCGCAGCAACGTGAAGTATGCGACATCCTGGACCGTTTGCAGGATGCGAACTTCAACACCGTTTTCCTGCAGGCCCGTTTGCGCGGCGATGTCATCTGGCGTTCGCAGATAGAGCCGGCCAGCAAGACTTTCTCCGGAAAATACGGCGTGATGCCGGGCTACGATCCTTTGGCTTTTGTGATCGACGAATGCCATAAACGGGGAATGGAATGCCACGCCTGGTTCGTCACTTTCCCCTTAGGAACCGATAAAAGCGTGAAAGAACAAGGCAAACTCTCTGTTGTCAAGCGGCATCCGAATCTTTGTAAACGGCATAATGGCGAATGGTATCTGGACCCCGGCGTGCCCGGAACTTCCGACTATATTCTCTCTTTAGTCAAGGAGTTGGTGAACGGTTACGATATCGACGGCATCCATTTCGATTATATCCGCTATCCCGAGCAGGCTAAATCTTTCCCCGATAAAGCCTTGTACAACAAATACGGCAAGAAACGGCCGTTGGCGGAATGGCGGCGGGAGAATATCAATAAGATGGTCTTCCGCATTTACGACTATGTGAAATCTGTTAAACCCTGGGTGCAGGTGAGCAGTTCCCCGCTTGGCAAATACAACCGTATCGAGCGCGTTCCGAATGCCGGCTGGACAGCCTACGAAAGTGTGTTCCAAGACCCGAAGATGTGGATGCAGCAAGGAAAACAGGACATGATTGTCCCGATGATGTATTACCTGCACGATAACTTTTTCCCCTTTGTAGACAATTGGGTGGACAATTGCAACGGCCGCCTGGTTGTGCCCGGTCTGGGCGCTTACCGGATGCTCAAGGCGGAGGCGGACTGGACAGTCAACGACATCACGGACCAGATCGATTACAGCCGCTATTACGGCGGTGCCGGTTGCACATTCTTCCGCTGTGCGAATGTCCTGGATAACACCAAAGGCCTGTACGACGAGCTGAAAGACAATTACTATAAATATCCGGCGCAGCTTCCTCCCCTCGCATGGCTGAACGACGAGATCCCGCCCGCCCCGGAAGGGATTCTGGCAGAGCGTGAGGGCAACGAACTGAAACTCTCCTGGCAGAAGCCCGATTCGGTAAAAGATGTCCTGACTTATACCGTCTATTATTCGTTGACCGATTCGATCGATCCGGCGTCGGCAAAAAACATACTGCTGACCGGCATCCGGGATACTTTCCTTTACCTGCCTGTCGACACGACATCGGAGCGGGGATATACTTTTTCCGTCTCCGCCTCTTCCCGCTACCACATCGAAAGCAAGCCCTCCAGGGAAACTTACTATTACCTTTCCAAATTTCCTAAATAATATTAACCGTTTGGAAGAAACTCCCGGAATGCTTTATCTTTGCGCAGGATGAAAAAGACTGTGACATATCTGTTTATCGTTTTTCTGGCTGCACTTGTGTTTTATGGTGGCGCCGGCGTAAACCTGATTACCTACTGTTGCGAGGATTGCCGGACAGCCATACATGAGCACGAGCATTGTACGGAAATGGCAAAACATGTTTCATCCTGTTGTCACGCGGACGGAGAAGACAATTGCTGCGATGTGGAGCATATCAGCTTTGACTGGACTGTTTTCCAAGGTGCGTTGCTTAATTTGCAGCCTGTCGCAATCGACCTGGTTTCGTTGACGGCCTCAAATATTTCGCTTGTTCCCGCTCTTATCATGGATAAGGCTGTTGATGTGGTACGAGATGCTCCTCCCGGAATTACTCCTGATATATATCTTTCTTTATTGACTGTCCTTTTAGTTTAGGCAACTGTTTGTTATTCTCCGCTGATGGAAAAATCCATGGGCGCAAATGTCTGTTTTATTTTGGATAACAAATAAGGAATTTATGTCTAAACAACTCTATACTATATTACTATTGTTTTTTATTGCCGTCTCGGCTTCTGCCGGAAAGCCGGTGAAAGGTCATGTCTACGATGAACAGAATGAACCTGTGATCGGAGCTAATATCTATTGGGAAGGGACCCAGTTAGGAACAACTTCCGATGCGGACGGCTATTTTGAACTCGAGAAGAATGATGATTCGAAGAATCTGGTTGTCAGTTATATCGGCTATACGACGTCGGTTGTCCCGGTGACTTCCGATGGCAAACCTTTGCGCGTCGTGCTTGTCGGTGAAGTAGCCCTGCAGGAAGTCGTTATCAGCGAGCGTAAGATGGGAACGATCGCTTCCCGTACCAGCGTGTTGCAGACGCAGAAGATTACCTATGACGAGATTTGCCGTGCCGCCTGCTGTAACCTGGCCGAAAGCTTCGAGACGAATCCGTCTGTCGATGTCTCTTATGCGGACGCGGCGACGGGTGCCCGCCAGATCAAGCTGTTGGGGCTTGCCGGAACATATGTGCAGATGCTGACGGAAAATTATCCGAACTTCCGGGGTGCCGCCTCCTTATACGGATTGGATTATGTGCCCGGCGCCTGGATGGAAAGCATCCAGGTATCGAAAGGGACATCGTCCGTCAAGAATGGTTATGAGGCGCTGGCCGGCCAGATCAATGTGGAGTTTAAGAAGCCTCCGACGGCCGACATCTTCTCCGTGAATCTCTTTGGCAGCGACGCCGGCCGGTATGAAGGAAACGCGGATGCCTCCTGGCATATCAACGATAAAGTCTCGACCGGCTTGTTGGTGCACTATTCGAATGACAAGATGCAGCACGACGGGAATGACGACGGTTTCCTGGACACGCCCCTGAAAGAACAGGTGAACCTGATGAACCGCTGGTATCACAAGTTGGACCATTATGTGGCCCAGTACGGCGTCCGTTACCTGCATGAGAACCGTACCGGCGGCCAAGCGACAAAGCATCATGATTTTGCCGATCCCTATCGGGTCCGCCTGCAAACGAACCGGGCGGAACTGTTCACGAAACAGGCCTATATCCTCGATAAGGAAAAGGTGGAAAGCGTAGCCCTGATCCTTTCCGGCTCCTATCATGAGCAGAAATCCATGTACGACCGCATCCCCTATAATGTGTATCAAAACAATGTCTATGCCAGCCTGCTCTACGAAAAAGAGTTCTCGCCGGCGCATAGCCTGAGCACAGGTCTGAGCATGAACTACGACGGTTTTGATGAAAACCTGACGCAAGACGGCATCCGGACGCCTTTCGACCGGACGGAAATCGTTCCCGGCGCCTATGCGCAATATACATATAACCTGAATGACAAACTCATCGTGCTGGCAGGACTGCGTGCGGACTATAGTTCGTTGTACGACTTTTTTGTCACGCCCCGCCTGCATGTCAAATACAACCCCTTCGACTGGTTCCACGTGCGTGCCTCGGCAGGAAAAGGATTCCGGACGGCAAACGTGCTGGCTGAAAATAACTTCCTGCTGTCCAGTAGCCGTAAAATGAATATCGCTCCGGATCTGGACCAGGAAGAGGCTTGGAATACAGGTGTGAACCTTTCGTTTTATATCCCGCTTTTCGGAAAGGAATTGACGTTGAATGGCGAATGGTATTATACGGATTTCCGGAAACAAGTCGTTGTGGACATGGACAGCGACCCGCATGCCGTGAGTTTCTATAACCTGGACGGCCGTTCCTATTCGAATAGCTTCCAGGTCGAAGCCACTTATCCGTTCTTTCGCGGCTTTACACTGACCGCCGCCTATCGTTATACCGATGCAAAAACGGATTACCGGAATGCGGACGGCATAACCCGGCGTCTGAAAAAGCCCCTGGTCAGCGACTATAAAGGCCTGCTGACCGCTTCTTACCAGACGCCCCTGAAGAAATGGCAGTTCGACCTGACCGGACAGTTCAACGGAGGCGGACGGATGCCGGCTCCGGATGCCGTAAACCCGTTGTGGGAGCCGGACTTTAAAGCCTATACAGTCGTGAATGCCCAGATCACGAAGTATTTCCGCCGCTGGTCTGTCTATGTCGGAGCCGAGAACTTATTCGACTATAAACAGCCGCATCCCATCATCGACGCCGGGAATCCGCGCGGAGATAACTTCGACGGATCGATGGTCTGGGGACCGGTCCACGGCCGGAAGATTTATGCCGGACTGCGTTTTAATATCAGCAGATAATGTGTCAATTAAATTATTTATATCATGAAACAATTAGTAGTAGCTTTGATTTGTGCCGTATTTACTTTTTCCACGGCCTATGCACAGGGTGCAAAGAAGAAAAAGGAATCCGTGACTTTCTTTGTAGAAGGCATGGATTGTGCAAATTGCGTCAAGAAGATCGAGAAGAATATCGCCTTTGAAAAAGGAGTGACCGATCTGAAATGTGATCTGAACACCCGCACGGCAGTTGTTACCTACCGTGCAGATAAAACCTCCAAGACCAAGTTGGCTTCAGCCTTTAAGAAGATTGGCATGGAGGCGACTCCGGTCGATAACGGCGCCGGTTGCCCGGTTGATCCGAAGAAAAAGAAATAGAGGATGATTTGTCTCTCCTTATTCAATATTCGCGAGAATACTGTATCTTTGGAACGTTTTTGATGGAAAAATATTTATTCCGGAATGCAGCGTTTCGGACGGTTCTAACATCATATTAAATGTACAGCCTTGAAAAGGGCGTGAAGGCACACATTAAATGACGGAGAAACAACTGATAGAGGGTTGTAGGAGTGGGGAAAGGCTGGCTCAGAAGGAGCTGTATGAAACATATTCCCGCAAAATGATGGGCGTTTGTCTGCGTTACGTAAGCGACAGGGAGACTGCCCGTGATTTGTTGCAGGACGGTTTCGTAAAAGTCTTCACCAGTATGGATTCCTATTCGGGGATCGGGTCATTTGAAGGGTGGATGCGAAAGATCTTTGTCAATTGTGCGTTGGAGTATTTGCGTAAATCGGATGTTTTGCGCGAGGCGACCGACTTGGATAACACGGCGGAACTCGTTCATCCGGACAGTTCCGCAATATCCGATATGTCGGCGGTCGAGCTGATGAAACTGGTGCATGAACTGCCCGCCGGCTTTCGTACGGTGTTCAACCTGTTCGCGATAGAAGGCTATTCGCATAAGGAGATCAGCGAGATGATGAACATAACCGAGAGCACTTCCCGTTCGCAGTTTACGCGTGCCAAGCAGCTGTTACAACGCAGAATTAACGAATTGTATTGAGAAAAAAAGGAAATGAAAGATAAGGAAAGAGACATATTTGACGATTTGCTGCGTGAGAAGTTATACGACTTCGAAGCAGACACGTTGCCGGGTGACTGGGAGGCCATTGCCGACCGCCTGCCTGCCGCAAAGACTGTCCCTTTCCGGCGGACTTTGCGCTATTGGGCTGCCGCTGCCGTTATCTCCTTATTGGTCGTCACCGGAGGCGTTTATGTCGTGAACCGCGACAAAGAACCGATGCCCGTTGCCGAAACAATCCGGGAAAAGACAGACGCAGTGGAGACGCAGTTGGCGGAACAAACCCAGCCGGCCATGCCAGTTGCTGTGGCCGAACCTTCCCGAAATAGCACGGATAAGCCTGTTGTTGCTCAAACGTCCTTGTCCCCGCGCTTGACGCGGGGCCGCATCGGTACAGACCTTATCAATCAGCCGCTTATAGAGCCGGTTCCAGTGCGATCCCGCGTCAAGCGCGGGAACGAGGTGCCTTTGACACAGCTCTCTGTGCCGGAGGAATCTGAAATACGTCCGGTTGAGACGCGTGCCCTGATTGCCGACGCAGCACCCGTGAAGGAAGCCGGTAAAGCTCCGGTGAGAAGATGGGGCTTCGGAATGGGCGGAGGAAGCGTGACCGCCGGAACATCCAATTCTCTGAACACCTTTGCGCTGAAGAACACGGCGCTGATCGACAGAGAGCTAATCCAGCTAAACTCACCTTATTTCAACGAGCAGTCTCCAAAAACAAACATTCATCATAAAACACCTGTAACAGTCGGGATGGGCGTCAGTTACTATCTGAACGACCGTTTCTCCCTGCAATCCGGTTTGAATTATACATTCCTTTCTTCCGAGTGGGAAACGAATGCCGTTTATTACGGCGAGACAAAGCAGAAGTTGCATTTTATCGGAATACCCCTTTCCTTGTCCTATAAGATTGCGGAATGGAAACGCATACAGTTTTATGCAGCCGCCGGCGGAATGACGGAGATCAATGTGGCCGGTAAGCTGACTTCCAAGATATTTGTCGGGAATGATGAAATCCGTCATGAGAAAAGACATATCCGGATGAAAGAATGGATGTGGTCTGTAAACGGCCGTGTCGGAGCGAGTTATCCCTTGCTTCGCTTCCTGAGTGTATATGCGGAAGCAGGCGCCGGCTATTATTTTGACAATGGAAGCGACATCGAAACGATCCGCTCCGAGAAACCGTTTAATGTCAACCTGCAGGCGGGTTTCCGTTTGGGCTTTTGAACAGTAAACAAATAAATAATAAACAATATAAAATTAAAAGAACAGTAAAAAATGAAGAAACTTAAAGTTTTAGGATTGGCAGCAATCGCTGCGGGAATGGTAACGTTAACCTCTTGTTTGGATGGGGGAGGAAATCAAGAATCAGGACAATTATTTGCGGTGATTGATTATTCGTCAACGTTTAAACCTCTATTGTATACACCTGCTGGTGCCCCTTTCTATATTTCAAGTGTGGCCTCTGATCCCAGCTTTAATGCAGGTGATTGTGTTACGGGCTATATTACAGTTGATTATGATTCACCAGAGAATGCGAATGCCAGTACAAATGGTTATTATACAGCTTCCGGTCAGGCTGCAACAATAAAGAAAGGAAATTTCTCTTTTGCAACTCTTGATTCTACGGCATTAAGTGATGAACAGCTTTTATCAGGTGTGGCAAATATGTTTATTAAATCCGTTAACTATCGGAAAATGATTGCTTTACCTATGTTTGAGAAAATCTTGACGGATCAGAAGAATAACTATAAATTGACTTTCGACTATGATCAGGAACCGGTAACTGTTAATAGTATGGAACGTGTATATACCTTCTGTTTGCGTTGTCAAAAATTAGAAGATGGAAAAGCTCCTACCTTAAACAACGTTTCGGATATTTCGGGGTTTGATTTGGAACAATTATACTCGACATTGAAAAGTAAAGAATCTGCAGCAGGGAAAAAGGTTGTAAACTACCAAATTAAATATGCAAAAGGATTTAATTCAGATTCCACAAAAGTGACAACTTGGGGTGCTACTGATATAGTTCAGTTCTCTATAGCAGACTCTGAATAAGCATTTCAGGAATTTCTTATTTCGTAATAAATACAGGCATCGGATGGAAAACGGATAAATATCCGGATTCTGTTCGATGCTTTTTTTTGAGCGTTTTCTGCCATTACTTAAAACCGACAATTTATTTTGGCGGCCTCTCCAAATATGGAACTTTTGCATTGAGAATGTCGCCAAAAAACTTTTTTTTGGCGACAAAATGAAGGTGAAGATGGTATTGCAAAGTATTGAAAATAAGATGATTTCTGTGATAAGTAGAAAAAAGAACGGCACTATATTATTTGCGAGTGATTTTGCAGATATGGGAGAGCGTAAGGCCATCAATAAGGCTTTTGCTCTTCAAATACTTAGGTAGGGCCGTGTAAGCAAGGAACAACTCAACCGAATCGGACAATTATTATCCAATGAACCCAAAGAGCGGATATCCTGTGTATTAACTTTCAACTCTTAACTTCCAATTTTCAACTTTCCCGGGGGCTTATTGTATAAAACGCATTTTTTAGGCTAAAAAAAGGTCCGAAACAAAACAAATGTTAATCCGCTTTTCAGACGTCAAAAAGGGACTTTTTCCTCTTTTTTGAGTGTTTTCCGCAATTATGACCGTCCTCTTTGCCATTACGACCGTGCTAATAGGCAGTGCACTCGGCACCTCGCGAAGATTATGACGGTCGTAATGGAGATTATGACGGTCGTAATTGGAAAGAGGACCGTTTTCATGGCAAAAAAGTACCTAAATTTCCTTGAGATATTTGGAACGCCGTCCGTTTTATTTTCAAATATTCGATTCTCCGGGAGTTAAGGTTTATCACTTTGTCGGTGTTTCCGGTTTTTGCCAATCAAATTGCACACTTTTCAGGATGACCTCGGCAGCTCATTCCGTCCGATGTCAGTCGGAATGGGTAAAACCATGAAAAGAGTCAATCCGAAATCGATCAAGATTTCGAATGAAATAGAAAAACGGTTGGAGAAGGGGGATATTGTATATTTTAACATATTTGAAACCACTCCCGGAACATCCGTATATACACGGATTTAATCTTTCCCGACTGTACTGTGTGCGCAACTTCGGCAGTCAGTCCGGCACTGAAATTCTCCGGTGGCTGCACCGCAACGAATTGATAGACGATGGCGGCTCACGGGATTTCAATGTTCTGTACCCGTAATTATAGTAAAGTGTTCGGGGATTACCCGGACACTTTACAAAATTATGCCGGAATATATTTTGTGGTTTAAGAGAAAAGTTCTATATTTGCAACCAATAGAACCTGCCAAGCCTCTTAACAATGCTCAAATAGGCAGGTCGTTTTTTTATATATACCTATGAAACAGCCTTTTACCAAAGTTTTCTATACTTCCCAACAACATATTACTCTTTTAAAGAGCAGAGGTTTAGTAATAACGAACGAGCGAAAAGCGGCAGATTATTTGTACAATATCGGCTACTTCCGTTTGAGTGCTTATTTTTACCCGTTATTGAAGTTGCCAAAAGAGCAACACCAATACAAGTCGGGTGCGACTTTTATCCAAGCATTGGATATGTACCGTTTTGACCGCAAATTGCGGTTGCTTCTATTCAATGAAATCGAAAAAATAGAAATAGCTATCCGCAGTTGCATGACCAATGCCGCCAGCGAGTATTTCAATGACCTGTTTTGGATTACCAACCCTGCCTATTTCTACAATATGCAGAATTTCCAGTACACACAAGATACGATAGATGCCGAACTGAAAAAATCGAAAGAAGATTTCATCCTGCATTTCCAGTCAGCCTATACCGATAGTTATCCGCCTGCATGGATGATTGCCGAGATATTGCCGTTAGGTATGCTTTGCCGCATCTATACCAATTTGAAGGACAATGTGATCAAGAAACGGATTGCGCAACATTTCGGTTTGCAAGTTCCGGTATTCAGTTCATGGATCGTGATTTTGGCTGGTTTGCGTAATATGTGTTGCCACCATTGCCGTACATGGAATAGGGAACTGGCGGTTATCACGACCGAACCCCGCCGGACACAATTCGGCTGGATAAATTCTTCACGGACGGACAAGCGTAGGATGTACTACCGCATTTGCATGATACGTTATTTCCTTTTTACGGTATCACCCGGCAATACATTTGAGGATAAGCTAAAGGCACTGTTAGCCGCCTATCCGAATATTGATACCCGTGCGATGGGCTTTCCCGTTGGTTGGGAAAACGAGGATATTTGGAAATAGGCATCAGTGATGCCTATTTATGTGACACTGTCTCATAAATTACACCCTTCCGTACACCGTCCTTACCTTCTCGCCGTCCAGCAGCTTGCACGACCGTACCACCCATGCCGCACCGTCCGCCATCATACCCGGCAACACCTTTTCGCCGCCGTCCTCAATTTCCGGCAGCGTAACAGCCACTATTTCGGCTCACCCGATAATCATTGGGGATAAATAAATTCATTATTTGGCAAGATTGAATCATCATTTATGGTTCACATTTTCTTACATTCGAAACTTCTTGGCGTTTGTCGAGGTCCGTGGATACTAAAATAATATATTTATTTTCAAATTATACTGTCATACTATCATTCGTTCATTTGAATATCATGAATATCAATGCGTGTATCAAATGATAGCAGGCATGATGGCAGGATTTTCAACTATCATACTGTCATAAAAGCTATTATCCTTTTTCATGTTCTATGTTGCTTAATTTCAATTTGGTAACCACTCGTGCTTTTTGAGACCCGGGTCTTAGTACAGCCAAGACCCGGGTCTCAACACCTTCCGGATGCGGATGTAAATGGTGTTAAAACGGGCATTTCCGGCAAAATACATAACGACTTTCTGTTAAAAACAAAGGCATATCTGACTAAAAAGAAGTAAGCCTTACTCAAAAATGTCCTGTTTTAACACTTCTGATACCTTGTTTTTTCGATGAAACAACACAAAATGATAGTTAAACGGAATATTCATGATGGTTAAATGATAGTTGTAATTAGAACTATCATAGCTATGTATCATGATATTCAATTCCTATATGGAAAACATGAGAGTATGACAGTTCTTTTTCAAAAAACTTTATATAAAGGTTCAGTATTTGACATATTTGAAACCACTCCCGGAACATCCGTATATACACGGATTTAATCTTTCCCAATTGTATGAGTAAGAAAATAATGCTACCTTTGTGCCTTCCCTCTGTGTGTGGAGGAAGATAACTTCGATTTCAAAATTGTATATGGAAATGAGAAAGACTGTATTATATGGCGTGATAGCCCTTTGCCTGGTTGTGTTGAGCTCTTGTTTGGGAGACCCGGCGACGCAATTGACGATGGCGAATCAGACCGGGGTTGTGGCAACGAATGTGGGATCCGTAGGTAAGGTTATTTTCGTCAAAGGCGGGGATGTGATCTCTTCGGAAAACTTCCAGAATGCGAATGTGGAAGATGGAGAATGTATCCTGTTCGATTATTCGATCGATTACGGGCTGGCTGAAAATGCAGACGGCGGGGCGAATAAAGGCTATATGACTGCAACCATTTATGAGAATACACTTTCGGAAGTGAGCCAGTGGCAGCTGTTCAATACCTTGACAGACACCTCGAACGTCGAGAATGGTGAATTACTGCTTTCCACCCTTCAGCCCCGTTCTTCCTATATCAAGGGAAATCTGTTTCTTTTTACGGAAATGAGCGGTCATAAGACGGCGCAGGAAGATAGTTTCGCCTTGTCTTATAATCCGGATCAGGTATTGAATGGCGATCAGGTCTATAGCTTGTATCTGCGCGCTATCAAGACGGCTGAAGGCGGCGAGGAGGATAACGGGCAATCGATGATTATCCCCTGTGCTTTCAATATTCAGGACTTTGTGAAGAAAGTGACAGGAGAAAATAATACCGATGAGGTGAAGTTCCGGGTTAATTATGCATCCGCATTCGGGAAAGACTCTGCTTCAATCGTCTGGAAATCATCCGATGTGTTTACGATAAACCCCTCAGGGAAGTAACTTAATGACAAATAGCAAACGAACGTATTGAAGATGTATAAAGAGATATTTAAATTGGTAGTGGCCATCATCTCCCAGCCGGGAAAAGCTTGGGATATTCTGACGAAAAAGGAAGAAAAGGACGATGAGTTTTTATCCCGGTTTGTGTATCCCCTGATCGGAATCGTTACGGTGGCGGCTTTTCTTGGGGTGTTGTTCACCCGGAAAGAGTTCGACATCGAGCTGGCTCTGAAATCGTCGATCCGGACGCTGGTTGCCGCCTTCGGTGGTTTTTACCTGGCGTCGTATTTTCTGAACGAACTTTGGCAAGGTTTTTTCAAACGCGAGAAAGACATGAAGCTGTGCCAGCGTTTCGTCGGCTATTCGTCTTCGCTGATGTTCGCGCTGAATATCGTGTTGATGTTGCTTCCGGAGTTTTTCTTTTTGCGGATATTTGTCTTATACACGTTCTATATCGTGTGGGAGGGTGCCGGCCCTTATATGCAGGTGGAAGAAAAGGACCGCCTGAAATTTGTCGGGGCTGCGACCAGTTTGATTTTGCTGACGCCCTGGCTGATCGAAGTCGTCCTGTCGATGCTGATGCCCGGTTTGCGTTTTTGATAAATAAATGAGATGAAAGAGAAGATTAGTAATAATATACAGATAAAGAATAAGCGGGCAACTTTCGATTATGAGTTGCTCGATACGTTTACGGCGGGCATTGTGCTGACCGGGACGGAGATCAAATCGATCCGCCTGGGCAAGGCGAGCCTGGTCGATACGTTCTGTATCATTGAGAAAGGCGAGCTGTGGGTGAAAAATATGTATGTGGCGGAATATTTCTACGGGACTTATAACAACCATTCGGCCCGCCGCGACCGTAAGCTGCTGCTGACGAAAAAGGAGTTGCGCAAGATCGAGGGGGCGGCCCGCAACAATGGCTTCACGATCATTCCGACCCGCCTTTTTATTAACGACAAAGGGCTGGCCAAAGTCGTGGTCGCAATCGCCAAAGGAAAGAAAGAATATGATAAACGCGACTCCATCAAAGAACGGGATGATCGCCGCGAGATGGACCGTGCATTCAAACGATAAAGACATTTAATGGATAAAGAGATATTTTTGAATCTCCTGAAAGAACGTATTCTGATTCTGGACGGAGGAATGGGAACGATGGTCCAGGGGTTTAAACTGACTGAGAAGGACTATCGCGGCGAGCAGTTTGCCGGTTGGCCCGGTGACCTGAAAGGCAATAACGACCTGTTGTGCATCACCCGCCCGGATGTGATCAAATCCATTCACCGCCAATACCTGGATGCCGGTGCGGACATCTTTGCAACCAACACTTTCAACGCGAATGCCATCTCGATGGGAGACTACGGCATGGAGCAGCAGGTGCGCAATATAAACCTTGCTGCCGGACGGTTGGCGCGCGAAGTGGCCGATGGCTTTATGGCGGAACATCCCGGACGTACGGTATTCGTCGCCGGCTCTGTCGGTCCGACCAACAAGACGGCTTCCATGAGTCCGGACGTGAGTGATCCCGCCTTCAGGGCTGTCACCTATATGGATTTGTATAACGCCTATAAAGAGCAGGTGGAGGCTTTGGTGGACGGCGGTGTGGACATCGTCTTGTTCGAGACGACGTTCGACACGCTCAATGTGAAAGCCGGCCTGGAAGCTGCCGAGACTGTTTTGAAGGAGAAAGGCAAAGATCTGCCGATCATGCTTTCCCTGACGCTTTCGGCACAGGGCGGACGTACTTTCTCGGGGCAGACTTTGCTGGCGTTCTTGGCTTCCGTACAACATACCAATATTGTCAGTGTCGGCCTGAACTGTTCGTTCGGGGCTGCCGACATGAAGCCTTACTTAGCTGAACTGGCGAAACACGCGCCTTATTATATCAGCGCCTATCCGAACGCCGGGTTGCCGAACAGTTTCGGTTCGTACGACGAGACGCCGGAAAAGATGGCTGCCCACGTGAAGCCCTTTATCGACGAAGGATTGGTCAATATCTTAGGAGGCTGTTGCGGAACGACGCCGGCCCATATCGCCAAATATCCCGAACTGGTCAAAGGCGCGAAGCCGCATGTGCCGGCCCCGAAGCCGGACTGTCTTTGGCTGTCCGGACTGGAACTGCTGGAGGTAAAGCCGGAAAACAATTTCGTCAATATCGGCGAACGCTGTAATGTGGCCGGTTCGCGTAAGTTCCTGCGCCTGATCAAGGAAGAAAACTACGAAGAAGCCTTGATGATCGCCCGCAAACAGGTGGAAGACGGTGCGCAGGTGATCGACATCAACATGGATGACGGGATGCTCGACGCCGTGAAGGAGATGACCACGTTCCTGAACCTGATCGCTTCCGAACCCGATATTTCCCGCGTGCCGGTCATGATCGACTCTTCCAAATGGGAGGTGATCGAAAAAGGCCTGATGTGCGTACAAGGCAAAAGCATTGTAAACTCGATCTCCCTCAAAGAAGGCGAGGAGGCTTTCCTGCAACATGCCGCGCGTATCAAACAGTTGGGAGCGGCAACGGTCGTGATGGCTTTCGACGAGAAAGGACAGGCCGATACGTTTGAACGGAAGATAGAGGTGTGCGAACGCGCTTACCGTCTCCTTCGGGAAAAAGTCGATTTCGATCCGAACGGGATTATTTTCGATCCGAATGTGCTGGCCATCGCGACCGGCATGGAGGAACACAACGGCTACGGGCTCGATTTTATCCGTGCCGTCGAGTGGATCAAGCAAAACCTGCCGGGAGCGAAGGTGAGCGGCGGGGTCAGCAACCTTTCTTTCTCTTTCCGTGGAAATAATTATGTGCGCGAAGCGATGCATTCCGTGTTCCTCTATCATGCCATCCGCAAAGGCATGGATATGGGAATCGTCAACCCGTCGTCGTCCGTGCTCTATGAAGATATCGAACCCGCTTTCCGTACGCTGCTCGAAGATGTTATTCTGGCACGCCGTCCGGAAGCGGCGGAAGAACTGATACAATGGACAATTGACAATGGACAATTGACAATTAATAAGAAGAATGATGCAGATAATTGTCAATTGTCAATTGTCAATTGTTCATTAGAAGAGCGTTTGGAAAACGCTCTGATACGCGGCATCGGCGACCATCTGGAAGAGGATTTGCAAGAAGCCCTGAAGGTTTATCCGCGTGCGGTGGACATTATCGACGGTCCGTTGATGAGTGGCATGAACAAGGTCGGCGAGTTGTTTGGCGCCGGAAAGATGTTCCTTCCGCAGGTGGTCAAGACGGCACGCACGATGAAAAAGGCGGTGGCGGTCCTGCAACCGGCTATCGAGGCGGAGAAGGTCGCTTCCAGCTCGTCGAAAGCCGGAAAAGTGCTGTTCGCTACTGTCAAAGGCGATGTGCACGATATCGGAAAGAACATCGTCTCGATCGTGTTAGCTTGTAATAACTACGAGGTCATCGACCTGGGCGTGATGGTACCGGCGGACGTGATCGTGAAAAAAGCAATCGAGGAGAAGCCTGATCTGGTCTGCCTATCCGGCTTGATCACGCCTTCGCTGGAAGAGATGGTGCACGTGACGGACGAGATGCAGAAAGCCGGGCTCACTATTCCCGTGATGGTTGGCGGAGCTACGACTTCCAAGCTGCATACGGCTGTTAAGATCGCTCCCCATTACGATTATCCGGTGATCCATGTGCTCGACGCTTCGCAGAATCCGTTGATTGCCGCCAAACTCTTGAACCCCGATACGCGCGATGCTTATATCGAAGACCTGAACAAGGAATATGAAGAGTTGCGCGCCTCGTTGGAAAAGAAAAAAGAAGTATTCGTATCGCTTGCCGAAGCGCGGGCCAATCCGCAGCCGGTCGACTGGACGCACTATAATCCGGTGGTGCCCCGTCAGATGGGCATCCACGTGATCCCTCATGTTCCTTTGGATGAAGTGGCTGGCTATATCAACTGGGTTTTCTTCTTCAGTGCTTGGAAGCTGAGCGGGCGTTTTGCCTCTGTCGCCAGCCTGCATGATTGCGATGCCTGCCGTGCCAATTGGCTGTCCGGTGTTCCCGAAGAGGAGCGCGGGAAGGCGGCGGAAGCTATGCAGCTCTATCTGGATGCGGCGAAACTGCTCGACCGTCTTATCGAGATGAATGCCGACTATTGCAAAGCCATTTACGGCTTTTTCCCGGCAAACAGCGACGGCGACAATCTCCGTGTCGGTGAGGTCACGATCCCTGTCTTGCGCCAGCAGACAAAGAAGGAGGAAGGCGTTTATAAATCGCTTGCCGACTATGTGATGCCTCTTTCCGAAGGGCGTACGGATTATGTCGGCGCGTTTGTCGTGACAGCCGGTGCCGGCGCCGAATCTCTGAAAAACAAGTTCGAGGAAGAAGGCGACACCTACAATTCGATGCTGCTCCAGACGTTGACCGACCGTTTGGCCGAGGCGACGGCGGAATATCTGCACGAAAAGGTCCGCCAGGAATATTGGGGATATTCTCCGGACGAATCGTATTCCTTGCCTGACCTGTTCAAAGTGAAATACCGGGGAATCCGTCCGGCTGTCGGTTATCCGTCCTTGCCGGACCAGCTGCTCAACTATACGTTGGACAACCTGCTCGACATGTCGCAGATCGGCGTCAGGCTGACGGAAAACGGCGCGATGTACCCGACGGCAACTGTCAGCGGTCTTTATATCGCACATCCTGAATCCCAGTATTTTATGATCGGAAATATTGACGGAGAGCAGATGAAGGATTATGCCCGCCGCCGGAATCTATCGGAAGCGGAGGCAAAGAAGATTTTGAATAAGAATATTTCCTGTTCTTAATCTCTTTATGCCCTAATATTCATTATTTACCGGAAAACGCATACAGCATTATGGAAAAAACTCTATCTTTGAAAAACAATAGATGGAGCGGTGCTGTATGAAAGAGAGGCATATATACGTAAAAGGGGTGTTGATCGTTTTTTGTCTGTTCCTGTCGGATCTATACGGATCTTGCAGGACTGATGGGAAAACGGATGATGCGGGTGAGAGGCTCAAGGCTTTGTATGAATTGTCCCGGCAAAACTGGGAGACCCCGATGGAAGTGCCCTATCTGAAATCATTGGTAGAGCTTGCCGGAGAAGTCGATTCAATGGGATATTATTACAGCGCCCTTTCCTCATTGGGACGTTATTATTGTAATATCAACCGGTTGGATAGCCTGACTTATTGGGGCAATATGGTCGATTCCGTGACAAAAGCACGCCGGGAAACCCCTCTGGCAAAATTCGATTTTCTGAATTATTACTGCCGGTATTATCTGATTAACGGAGAATATGAATTGGCGATGAACGAGGCTGTGATGCTTCAGATGTTGTCCAAGGAAAAGAATAATATGACGGGCTTGATATCCAGTAATGAATATTTGGGCCTGGTTTATTTGCTGATCGGACGGGACAGCGATGCGGTGACTGCTTTCGAGGAAGCGTTGGACCTGTTGAAAACAAAAAGCAAGCCGGATTATGAACTTCAGATTATCCCCTATCTGCTGATCGCCTATTTGCATCTTGACGAGTTGGATCATGTGAAGTCGACTCTTGTTCGTTTCGAAGAATCGTTGCGGAAAATTGAAAGCTATAAGTCTGATATTAGGGAAAATTATCCGATTAAGGCCAAAAAGTGCTTGCTGTATGCCAATTATCTTAATTTGTATGTGGCGGAAAAGAATCTTCCGAAAGCGCGTGAAACCGTAAGCCTTTTGCCTTCTTATATGGATGAAAGCATGGGGCCGGATGTTACGTCCGTATATGATTTGGCGATGGCCCGCTATTATTTCTTTATCAAAGATTATCCGCAGGCGCTCCGGGAGATCGACAAAGTGCTTGCTGTCGATTATTCGTCCGAACCGCTGAAGCTGAAAGTCGATATCCTGAAAGCCGCCGGAAGGAC
Organism: Parabacteroides sp. AF17-28; assembly: GCF_003479205.1. NCBI lineage: Bacteria > Pseudomonadati > Bacteroidota > Bacteroidia > Bacteroidales > Tannerellaceae > Parabacteroides > Parabacteroides sp. AF17-28. The sequence continues at coordinate 151,304 of NZ_QUGV01000009.1, forward strand.
GGATGAGGCGTTGAAACAGTATGCCGAATTGCTGTCGCTGGTCGAGCAGACGAATGTGACGGCTTTCACCCGCCAATTGAACCAGCTTCGTATGCTGCACGACCTGAACGACAAGAAAATGCAGGAACAGAAACTGCTTTATCAGAAACGGCAACTTTCCGAGAAGCAGCTACAGCTCACAGCCTCTATTCTTGTGTCCTGCATACTGTTGGTATTGCTGTATGTCTTATTCCGCTATTCCAATCGTACTCGTAAATTAAAGAACGATCTCCAAGTCGAGCGCGAGACGTTGATCGAAACCACCGAAAGCCTGCGTGTGGCTAAAGAACAGGCGGAGGAATCCAACCGCCTGAAAACGTCGTTTGTCGCCAATATAAGCCATGAGATACGGACGCCGCTGAACGCGATTGTCGGGTTTGCCGATCTGCTGCAAGATGCCGATGAGGCCGAGCGGAACGAGTATCTCAAAATAATCAAGAACAACACCGATATGTTGCTCGGGCTTGTGAATGACGTGTTAGACCTGTCGCGGCTCGAATCGGATTCTTTCAGTGTCATATTGGAAGATTGCGACCTGTCCGAATGTTGCCAGAATGCACAGGAGAGAATCAGGCATCGGGTGCAGCCGGGTGTCAAGTTGGGCTTTACCGCTTCGGATGATCATTTCATCCTGAAAACCGATGATTTGCGCTTACAACAATTGCTAAACAACCTGTTGTCGAACGCCGTTAAATTTACTGAGCAGGGAGAAATCAACCTCGACTATCGTGTCGACCGGGAGAATCGGCAGGTTGTTTTTACCGTCACCGATACGGGATGCGGCATTCCGTTGGATAAGCAGGAAGTCATTTTCGACCGCTTCGCAAAGGTGAATGAATTTATCCCCGGGGCAGGCTTGGGACTGCCTATTGCCCGGACGATCGCTATCCGCCTGGGCGGGACGCTGACAGTCGATCCCGATTACGACAAAGGGGCGCGTTTCATCTTCGTCCATCCGTTTGGAGAGTAGACGGGGATTGCTTATCTTTGTTGTTAGGATGAAAGGAACGGAATGGATTAAAAAGATACGGATCCGCTGGATTATATTGGCTGCCGGGCTTGTTCTGGTCTGGTGTGTGCAGGCTTCGCCCGCTGCCGGCGAATGGTATGCGCGGAATGTTTATCCGCCCGTTTCGTTTTTGCTGTCCCGTTTTTCTTCTCTTTTTCCCTTCTCTGTGGGCGATTGCCTGATCTATGGGAGTATCATCGGCTTGTGCCTGTATCCGTTTTATGCCCGTTGGAGAAAGCGCCGATGGGCAGTGATCGCCGGACGAATGGCGGAGTATCTTTTCTGGATTTACCTCTGGTTCTATCTGGCCTGGGGCTTGAACTATTTCAGGAAGGACTTTTTTACCCGGACCGAGATTCCGTATGCCGCTTATTCCGCCGACACTTTCCGCTCATTTCTGTCTGCCTATACCGATTCGCTGAATGCCTCTTTTGTCCCGGTCGAAGCGATCGACAAGGCGGTTGTCGCAGCGGAAACAAAGAAAGGATATCGGGAGATCGACGGGCGTTTCGGCCTGGTCCGGCCTGCCGGTTATCTGCGTCCCAAACCGATGCTGATTCCTTCGCTGATGAGCGGCGTAGGCGTGTTGGGTTATATGGGGCCGTTCTTTACCGAATACAATCTGAATCCGAAGCTGCTTCCGGTGCAGTATCCGTTTACGTATGCCCACGAGATGGCGCATGTGTTAGGCATATCCAGCGAGGCGGAAGCGAACTTGTACGGCTTTCTGGTCTGTGCGCGTTCCGAAGTGCCGGAGATTCGTTTTTCCGCTTATTTTGCATTGCTGCCTTATGTGCTGGGCAATGCCTACGGATTGTTGCCGGAAGAAGAGTTTAACGCCTGGAAAGCAACCATTTCCCCGGAAGTGAAAGACCTTTACAACCGTAAGACGGCTTATTGGCAGTCTTTATATAGCCCTTTGATCGGCGAAGTCCAATCCACCGCCTACAACTGGTTCCTGAAAGGCAACAACATCCCCTCCGGCCGCAAGAACTATTCGGAGGTGGTGGCATTGCTGATGGCGCTGTATAATAATGAGCATAGGGATTGACTGTATCCAGTGATGTCTATTTCCAAATATCTTCGTTTTCCCAACCAGCCGGAAAGCCCATCGCACGGGTATCTATCGAAGGGTAACGGGTAAGCAAGTCCCTGAACCTTTCGACAAACGAGTGGTTGGGATTGATTATATCCAACAGATAAACGATCATGCTCAATATGAAATAGACCTGCCGTGTGCCGTTCGCCGGAAGTGTGATGAATGATTTGCGTGGTGAACGTGGCATTAACGGGCGGATGCTAAGTGTCCGATTCCATAAGCGGCAATGATGGGCGCAAATGTTACGGATATAAACGATACTGTGCAACCAGGAAGCAAAAACGGTGTCGGGCAACCCGAAATAATCCGCAATGCTCCGCTTGGCCCTTCCGGGAAGCAGGTTATTGTATAGAATAGACAGTGTTCCGAAAGAAGTTATCTCCATCGTTATCCAACTTGGCGGAAAAGGATCGGAATACTTGGATTTGAAAGCCGTCACAAATTCCTCGTCGCTGCGCTGGTATTCTTCATCTATTTTTGATAATATCTTGGCATGACGTACCGGATTGTTAAAATGGGAAGCATCGGCAAACCAATATCCATCCCATTGTGAAGATAGTATATAGGCGGTCTGTGTGCGCACAGCTACCTCTATTTTTTCCAGCTCCGTAATAATCAGCTTGCGAAGCTTACTATCGAACTTGTAGATGTTGTAAGCGGCATCGAATGTGCTGCCGGGCTTGAACAAATGATTTTGCTTGTCTGCCAGCAAAGGATACCAGTAGCCGCTCAAACGGTAATAACTGATATTGCGTAGCAGGTGTAAGGCTTTGGCTTCGTCCGTGAAAACAAGTCCACGCTGTTTGAGCAAAACAATCTGATCCGCAAAAGATATGAGTTGTTTGGGGTAAGAGATTTTAGTCATAGAGGTATAAAAATAAAAGGCTTACCCTGAGCGCGCTGATCTGACGGGAAGCGGGGTAAGCATGTTGTTGCAAAGATAAAACTATTCTCTTGAAATACAAAACTGTCGTCCTATTTATTTTGATTTGCTCCATCTTTCTTCCTTGCGGGTCTGCTATGGGGGAAACGGATTTTATAGCCGGTGATTTCTTATTGCCTAATTCGGATTTAATCGCTACCTTTGCGGCAATTTTTGAGAAGATAGATAAATATAACGCGATATGAGTAAGAAATTTGCCGAATACTCGAAGTTTGACTTGTCGAACGTCAATAAAGAGGTGCTGAAGAAATGGCAGGATGGCGACATCTTCCATAAGAGTCTTGAAATACGTGAAGGACATCCCTCGTTTGTGTTCTATGAAGGACCTCCTTCTGCAAACGGTATGCCCGGTATTCACCACGTGATTGCCCGTTCGATCAAAGATATTTTCTGTCGTTACAAGACGATGAAGGGATATCTCGTGAACCGCAAAGCCGGATGGGACACACATGGACTGCCGGTAGAGTTAGGTGTCGAAAAGTCAATGGGTATAACCAAGGAAGATATCGGCAAAAAGATTTCTGTGGCTGAATATAATGCAGCCTGCCGCCGCGACGTGATGAAGTTCACGAAGGAGTGGGAGGACCTGACACAGAAAATGGGTTATTGGGTGGATATGGAAAACCCGTATATCACCTATGATAACCGGTATATCGAAACATTGTGGTACCTGCTGAAGGAGCTCTATAAGAAAGGGTTGCTTTATAAGGGTTACACCATACAGCCTTATTCGCCGGCTGCCGGTACAGGCCTTAGTTCGCACGAGCTGAACCAGCCGGGTTGCTACCGCGACGTGAAGGACACGACTTGCACGGCGCAGTTCCGCATCCTCGACCCGAAACCGGAGATGGCGGAGTTCGGCGATCCGTTCTTCTTAGCATGGACGACCACTCCCTGGACATTGCCTTCCAACACGGCGCTTTGTGTGGGGCCGAATATCACGTATGTGGCTGTTCAGACCTTCAATCCGTACACAGGCATGCCGATGACGGTTGTGCTGGCGAAAGATTTGCTGGATGCACATTTCAATCCGAAGGCTGCCGGTCTGGCATTGTCCGATTACAAGCCGGGCGATAAATTGATTCCGTTTAAGGTTGTTGGCGAGTGGAAAGGTCCGGAATTAGCCGGTATGCACTACGAGCAGCTGATCCCTTGGGTGAATCCGGGAGAAGGCGCTTTCCGTGTCATCACAGGTGACTATGTGACGGTTGAAGACGGTACGGGTATCGTTCATATCGCCCCGACTTTCGGTGCGGATGACGACCGTGTGGGAAAAGCAAACGGCGTGCCTCCTTTGATGCTGACCGATAAGGACGGCAACCAGCGTCCGATGGTCGATATGACCGGTAAGTTCTATCTGCTGGAAGACCTCGATCCGGAGTTCGTACAGACACGTATGAATGCGGCTGACTATGATCCCTGGCAGGGCAAGTTCGTGAAGAATGCTTACGATCCGGCGAAAGGTGAAAAAGACGAGACATTAGATATTGAAATATGCATGATGCTGAAGGTGCAGAACCGTGTGTTCCGCATCGAAAAACATGTGCACAACTATCCGCACTGCTGGCGGACGGACAAGCCGGTTCTTTACTATCCGTTGGATAGCTGGTTTATCCGCACGACGGCTTGTCGCGAACGGATGATCGAGCTGAACAATACGATCAACTGGAAGCCGCAGAGCACCGGCACGGGACGTTTCGGCAAATGGCTGGAAAACCTGCAGGACTGGAACCTGAGCCGTAGCCGCTACTGGGGAACTCCGCTGCCTATCTGGCGGACGGAAGACGGGGCGGAGGAAATCTGCATCGGTTCGGTTGAAGAACTGTACAATGAAATAGAGAAATCCGTAAAGGCCGGCTTGATGGAGGCGAACCCGTATAAGGAGCTGAAGTTCAAACTGGGTGAATATACGAAGGAGAACTATGAGAAGATAGACTTGCACCGTCCGTATGTGGACGATGTGATCCTGGTTTCCGCCAGTGGCAAGCCGATGAAGCGCGAGACGGACCTGATCGACGTCTGGTTCGATTCCGGAGCGATGCCGTATGCACAAATCCATTACCCGTTCGAGAACAAGGAGCTGTTTGACGACCGCAAGGTCTATCCGGCCGACTTCATTGCGGAAGGGGTGGACCAGACACGCGGATGGTTCTTCACGCTGCATGCTATCGCAACGATGGTGTTCGACAGTGTTTCGTATAAAGCAGTTGTCTCCAACGGCCTGGTGCTGGATAAGAACGGCAACAAGATGTCCAAACGCTTGGGCAACGCTGTCGATCCGTTCAGTACGATCGAGCAGCATGGTTCCGACCCGCTGCGCTGGTACATGATTACGAATGCATCTCCGTGGGATAACATTAAGTTTGATATCGATGGTATCGAAGAGGTTCGCCGTAAGTTCTTCGGCACATTATATAATACTTATTCGTTCTTCGCTCTGTATGCGAACGTCGACGGCTTCGACTATTCAGAGCCGGATGTGGACTGGAAAGAACGTCCGGAGATCGACCGCTGGATTCTGTCGTTGCTCAATTCGTTAGTGAAAGATGTGGACGGATTCTTAGATGCGTACGAACCGACGCGTGCCGGACGTGCAATCTCCGACTTCGTCAACGATAACCTGAGTAACTGGTATGTGCGTCTGAACCGCCGCCGTTTCTGGGGTGGAGGCATGACAACCGATAAGCTGTCTGCTTATCAGACGCTGTACACTTGTCTGGAAACTGTTGCCAAGCTGATGGCGCCGATCGCGCCGTTCTATGCCGATCAGCTGTTCTGCGATCTGATCGCCGCTACCGGACGTGAGACGGTTGCATCTGTTCACCTGTCCGAGTTCCCGGTTTGCAACGAAGCGCTGATCGACAAGGATTTGGAAGAACGTATGCAGATGGCACAAGACGTTTCGTCAATGGTGCTGGCTCTGCGTCGCAAGGTGAACATCAAGGTGCGCCAGCCGTTGCAGACCATTATGGTGCCGGTTGTGGATGCGCATCAGCAGGAAAGCCTCGAGGCGGTGAAAGCCCTGATCTTGAATGAAGTCAATGTGAAGGAACTGAAGTTTGTCGATAACGCAGCCGGTATTCTGGTGAAGAAGATCAAACCCGACTTCAAGAAGTTGGGCCCGCGTTATGGCAAGATCATGAAAGCGTTGGCTGCCGCTATCCAAGGGATGAGCCAGGACGAGATCAACGCTTTCGAAAAGGCCGGAACGTTCACGCTAACTGTCGAAGGACAGGAGGCTGTGGTCGAACGTGCAGACGTGGAAATCATCTCCGAAGACATACCGGGCTGGCTGGTTGCCAACGAAGGACGCCTGACGGTCGCACTGGATATCACCGTGACGGAAGAGCTCCGCAAGGAAGGCTTGGCGCGCGAGTTGGTGAACCGCATCCAGAATTTGCGTAAGAGCAATGGCTTCGACATCACGGATAAGATTTCGGTAACGATTCTTTCCAACGATGTGACGGATGAGGCGATCCAGGATTTCAATTCGTATATCGCCAACCAGGTATTGGCTGTGTCAGTGGAAATTACGGATGTGATCAGCGATGCTACGGAACTTGATTTCGAAGATTTCAAGTTGTCTGTGCGCATTGAAAAAGTATGATTTTTAATAAAAAAAGAAAGAGCTCCTTGCCGCATATAAATAATGTTGTATATTTGGACTGCGACAGGGAGCGCTGATATATATTCTATTGTAGAACCTAAAATTAATGAACCATGGCAGAAAAGACAAGATATTCGGATGCCGAACTCGAGGAGTTCCGCTCCATAATATTGGAAAAGCTGGATAAGGCAAAGAAAGATTATGAGTTGTTGAGGTCCGGTGTCACGAATTCTGACGGTAATGATGTCGCCGATACATCTCCTACATTCAAGGTGTTGGAAGAGGGAGCTGCGACTTTGTCGAAAGAGGAAGCTGGCCGTTTGGCACAGCGTCAGATGAAGTTTATCCAGAACTTGCAGGCTGCATTGATCCGGATTGAGAATAAAACGTACGGTATTTGCCGCGAAACCGGTAAATTGATCCCGAAAGAAAGATTACGTGCAGTGCCTCACGCTACTTTGAGTATCGAAGCTAAACAGGGAGGTGCTAAGTAAATGAGATATTCCAAAGGTTGGGGAGCAGTGTTAATCATAATGCTGCTCCTTATTCTTGACCAGGCTCTTAAAATATGGATTAAGACTCACATGCAGTTGCATGAGAGTATCGAGATCACTCCTTGGTTCTATCTGTACTTTACGGAGAATCCGGGGATGGCGTTCGGGATAGAGGTAATCGGGAAGCTGTTTTTGTCGGTATTCCGTATCGTGGCGGTCGGTTTTATCGGATATTACCTGTATAAGCTGGTGAAACAGCGTTACACGTTCGGTTTTATCGCTTGTATCTCGCTGATCTTCGCGGGTGCGATCGGGAATATTATCGACTCCGTTTTTTATGGCGTGGTATTCGATCATAGTTTCGGTCAGGTGGCGACCTTTATGCCGGAAGGTGGAGGTTATGCCGGCTGGTTGCACGGAAAGGTGGTCGATATGTTTTATTTCCCTTTGATACAGACGGTTCTGCCTGATTGGGTGCCGGTCTGGGGTGGAGAAGAGTTCGTCTTTTTCCGTCCGATCTTTAACCTGGCCGACTCGGCTATTTGTGTAGGCGTTTTCCTGCTTTTGCTGTTCTATCGCCACACGTTGTCGACAAGTCTTTCAAAAGAAAAATAACAGAAAAAATAAATGCGGAACAGACTGCATAGATATAGTGTCGTTTTGTTGTTGGGCATCCTGGCGGTCGCTTGCAGCAAAGTGCCCGATGGTCTTCTTTCGGAAAAGAAAATGCAGGCTGTACAGGTGGATATGCAGTTGGCGGAAGCCATGATCAACCTGAACAGCAAGGAATTTCCCGATAACGCTCATAAGGAGGCCTTGTTTCAGTCTATCTTCCGCAAACATGGCATCACCCAGGCCGAATATGACAGTTCGTTGGTCTGGTACGGCCGGAACCTGGATATCTATATGAAGGTGTACGACCGTGTGCTGAATGAACTGAATAGCCGGCAGAAAGCATTGGGCGATGTGCAGGCTTCGGCGGCTCCCGTCTCCAAGCAAGACTCGGTGGATATCTGGCCGCGCCGTACTTCCCTCCGCTTGGAACCGGATGCATTGTTCAACGGCGTGACATTCGATGTCAAACCGGAAACGAATTATTCGTCCGGCAGCTCGTTTGTGCTGGGAATGAATGTCTGGGGCCTCAATAAGGATATGGCTTATAAGCCGGAAGTGCGTATCAGTGCCGACCAGGGCGATACGATCGTGACCGTAAACGACAAGATCCTTCGCGACGGCTATCACGAGACGATATTGAAAACGGTTCCGACCAAGCGCATCAAGCGGGTGTATGGCTATATCTTTATGAATAACGCAGACTCCTCTTATTATAAAGTCTATTTAGATAGCTTGAACCTGATGAAGTATAACTACGGCCGTTTGACCGATATGCCTAAAGATTCGGTGGCCGTGCAGGATTCCATTCCAAAATAAACGGATGTTATGCGACGGGTCGCTTCACATTATATTTACTGGAAACAGTTTTACCGGATGCATTATGTCGAACTGGACGACAATGGTGTCCTGACAGGTGTTTTCCCGTTGGAAGAAGAAATTGCAGGAACTGAGTTTTATGACGGCATCCTTTTTCCGGTCGTGAAAACCGGAGAGAAGTTTCATGCCCATGAAACTAAAATTCCATGCCCATGGAACAATAATTTCATGGGCATGGAATCCGGCTTCGATGTTTGCCGGGAGTTAGGGCTTCCGCAAGCGGCCGGGATCGGTGAGCCTGCCTGCCTGTTGTTATTGAACGGCATTTCCTTGCCGGCGGCGAAACTCGGCACAGATGACGGCTGTCGCAATGGCTACATTAAGAGACTCTGATGTCTCTCTTTCCGGCGGAAAGCTCGGAATGTATAGTTTCTGATCGATCAATTCTTCTATCTCCGGACGTATTCCGTTTCCTTCGTTGCCCATGACGATAATTCCGTTTGCAGACAATTCCTTTGTGTACATATTTTCTCCGTCAAGGAATGTGCCGAACAGCGGGATCTGTTTCTCCGCCTGCGCTTTCAGGTAGACTGCCAGATCGGTGTAATGGACTTTTACGTGAGCCAATGCTCCCATTGTCGCCTGGACTGTTTTTGGGCTGAACACATCCGTCGTGTCGAGGCTGCAAACGATATGTTCGATACCGAACCAGTCGGCAAGCCGGATGATGGTTCCGAGATTTCCCGGGTCTTGTATGCCGTCGAGCGCCAGCACGAGTGAAGACGCCGGATCGGCTTCGGCGAGCGACCAGGCGGGGCGCTTGAATACGGCAAGCACATCCTGCGGACTTTTCAGGAAACTGGCTTTGCGGATGTCTTCGTCGTCCGCTTCTAACAGCTCTTTCGTCGGTATGTCTCCCTGCGTCGCCATCCAGGACGGTTTGGCGAGAATCAGTTCGCACTCGAAAGCGTGCAGCATGTCTGCAACCAGTTTATTTCCTTCGGCAACGAATGCATTCAGTTCGTTCCGATATTTCTTCATTTCTAACGAATGGATGTATTTTAGTTTCCCTTTGCTCAGCATCTTTACTCTTTTTATGCGGCAAATGTACGGGAATTTCTTTAAATTCAGTTACATTTGCGTGCGTAAAAGCTTGAATGATGAAGGGAATCCAAATACTATATTTCATTTGTTTCATATTGCTCTTAGCCTCCTGTAGCTCGACTAAATTTGTCGGCGAAGGAGAATACCTGCTGGACAAAATCGAAATCGTATCGGATAATAAGACCTATAAGAATAACGAACTGAAACCCTATTTGCGACAGCAACCCAACTTCAAGGCGTTCGGATTGATGAAATGGCAGTTGTTCGTGTACGACTGGTCCGGGCGGAACGAGAAAAGATGGATCAACAAGCAGCTTCGCCGGATGGGAGAGGCGCCGGTTATCTTGGATACGACGCTGGTCACACAGTCGGTTGACGAGTTGGAACGTTTCTTTATCAATAAAGGGTATGTGAATGCGGATGTTTCGGCATCTATCGATACTTCAAAGCACAAGAAAGCGGTCGTGACGTATAATATCGTATCCAATACGCCTTATCGCATACATGACTATTCGATGGAACTGAGCGACCCGAAGATCGACAGTATTGCCCGGCTTAAGCCGCCCCACCGTTCGGTCTTCGCCTCGGCTTTCCGTACCTATTCGGACGACTACACCTCTTTGATAAAAGACAGCGCCCTTTTTGACCGCGATGTGCTCGACAAGGAGCGGCAGCGTATCACGACCTTGCTTCGCCGGCGCGGATATTATGCCTTCAACCGCGATTATCTGTCCTATATCGCCGACAGTTCTTTCAATCGGAATATCGTGGACTTAGATATGCTGCTCAAGCCCTATCGGTTGCAAAAGCCGGACGGGAGCGTAGTCGATACGTTGCACAGGCAGTACTATATCAAGGATGTTTCGATCGTGACGGATTATAATCCCTTGACGTTAGAAGCGGATAATGAAATGCCGTATGATACGGTCAAAGCAGGCAATATCAATATCCTGTATGGCAAAAACGGAAGAAGCATCCGCCCGGGAGTCTTGCGCAAGAGCAACTATATCACGCCGGGACGCCTGTATAACGAGCGGACAATCGAGCAGACTTATTCCTCTTTTGCCACTTTGCGGGCTTTGCGCAATGTGAACATCCGCTTTTCAGAAGTAGAAGAAAACGACACCATGAAGCTGAGCTGTACCATTCTGACTTCGCCTGCCAAACTGCAAGGATTCGGGGTCGACGTGGAAGGGACTAACTCGGCGGGTGATTTTGGTTTTGCGTCCAGCTTGAATTATCAGCACCGTAATCTGTTCAAAGGCTCGGAAGTGTTTTCGGCCAAAGTCCGCGGCGCTTATGAGGCATTGTCCGGCAATCAGTCGGAAGGTAATAATTTCTGGGAATTCGGAACCGAGGCTTCTATCCTGTTTCCCCGTTTTCTTTTCCCTTTCCTGAAAGAAGATTTCCGCCGTAAGATACGTGCGACGACCGAGTTGAAAATGAGTTACAGCATTCAAACCCGGCCGGAGTTCAAGCGGGCCATTGTTTCGGCCGGATGGAATTACATCTGGCAGGAGCGGAGCAATATGCAGGCACGCCATGTGTTCAAATTGTTGGATATCGATTATGTGCATCTTCCGAAGATCAGCCAGTCGTTTAGGGATTCGCTGCCCGAATCGACCTTGCTCTATAACTTCACGGACCAGTTTATTTTGGGAACCGGATATACGTATTCCTTTAACAACTATAATCCCCAGAACCGTTTGCGTAACACGCATTCCATGCGGCTGTCGTTTGAGATGGCGGGAAACCTGTTATATGCACTTTCTGCAATGACCGGAGCGGATAAAGATGATGAAGGGCGGTATAAGCTGTTTGGTATCAATTATGCCCAGTTTGTGAAAGGCGATGTGGACTTCAGTAAAAGTATCGTCTTGGACAGCCGTAATAAGTTGGCTTTCCATGTCGGTGTCGGCGTCGGTTATCCCTATGGCAATTCAAAGATGTTGCCGTTCGAGCGCAGTTATTTTTCCGGCGGCGCGAACAGTGTCCGTGGATGGTCTGTCCGTTCGCTTGGCCCGGGAAGCATGCCGGCCGACTCGGTTAAGTCGTTCGCCCAGCAGGTCGGTGACATCCGTCTGGACCTGAACTTAGAGTATCGCACCAAGCTGTTCTGGAAATTCGAGATGGCCGCCTTCCTCGACGCCGGTAATATCTGGACCTTCCATAAGGACGAGAGCCGTCCGAACGGCAACTTCGACTTCTCCCGTTTCTACAGGGAGATCGCCGCTTCCTATGGATTAGGCCTCCGCCTCGATTTCGATTTCTTCCTGATCCGTTTCGACACCGGTATGAAAGCCTACAACCCGCAAGAAACCGGCAAAAAGAAATGGGCCATCCTGCACCCCAACTTCCACGACAACTTCGCCTGGCATTTCGCGGTGGGGTATCCGTTCTGATGGGTGATGGATATATCCATTCTTGTGATTATTTGAGAATATTCGTGAATTGGAACCTGGTTTTTTATCAGTAGGAACAGCCGATTTATAACAACTAAGGCGAAAAAGGGAATAAAAGCCTTTGCATATTCAAATAATAATACTACCTTTGCACCGCAAATAAGGATGGTTCCGTAGCTCAGCTGGATAGAGCAACGCCCTTCTAAGGCGTGGGTCGAGCGTTCGAATCGCTCCGGAATCACTTAGCAAAATCGCAAATAACTGTAATATAGTTGTTTGCGATTTTTTTGATTTATATGAGTTGCATAACATTAGCACAACTTGATCTTTTGGAGTATTCTTGGCTCACCCGATAATCATTGGGGATAAATAAATTCATTATTTGGCAAAAGAGAGCCTGCGGCAGAGGGAGCTTATTGTAAAAAACGTATTTTTCAGGTTCGAAAGACATCCGAAATAAAACAAATGTTAATCCGCTTTTTTGACCTCAAAAAGGGACTTATTCCTCTTTTCCTGCACCTTATCGCCATGAAGAGGGACTTTGTCGCTCTGATCCGGCACTTTGTTGCCCTGAAGTCGGACTTCATATAGTACGAAGTCAACCTTCAGAGCGATGAAGTGCCGGGTCAAGGCTATTTTCTGCGCACCTCACGGCAACCAGTCTCCAAAATTTCCTTGAGATGTTTGGAGCGTCGTCCGTTTTATTTTGAAATATTCGATTCTCCGGGAGTTAAGGTTTATCACTTTGCCGATATTTTATGTTTTCGGTAATCAAATTGTACGCTTTTTCAGACAATCTGCGCACCTCACTCCATCTGTTGTCAGTAAAGAAGATTAAAACAGTGAAAAGAGTCAATCTAAAATCGATCAACTTTTCGGACGAAATAGAAAAACGCCCAAAAAGAGGGTTATTGTATAATTTTCCTCATCCTTGTGGCTATCTCCGATGATTATCGGGTGAGGACAATAAATAAAGCCCGAACCGATAACCGGAACGGGCTTAACTTTGTCTTAATATAAACGGTCTCGCCTCCCGGCGGTACACTATCTTAGAATGTTGCGGAGGAAAGTTCCTTGCTTATTTGCTCCACAGCAATTCGTATTTTGTCGTATTGTTTTTGTCCGGCTGCTGTTATTCCTGATGTGTATTGACGCATCAATGAAGGATTAATGCCGGCAACCTCCGCAACTTTCGTCACATTCAGGAATGAGAAGTAATTGAAGAATGATTGCAGATCGTATTTATAGACAAATTCCAATTCTGGAACGTCTGCGCCTTCGGCTGCTTTTATTTCCTTAATATCTTCATAGGCTTTCAACATATCCGCTTTTGCAGCCTCTGCGGTATCACCATAACCGGCCAGTCCGAAGCCTGGCAGATCTTCCTCAACAAAACATGAGTAATACCCGTCGCCTGCCTTTTCCATGATTACAGTAACTTTCATATACCTTTTCTTTTTTTTGTGAATAAAGGAGCCGGCACTATACCGACTCCAATCGCTTAATAAAACAGTTTTTTATGAAGTAAGGATGCCGGGGTTAAACCCCGAGCACCTTTCTTGCTTTACGTTCCAGCCCTTTGATCATGGTTAGCACCGTGACGGGAAACGTAACAACCTGCTGCGGTAAGTTCCGCAATAAACTGATTGTACTTCATAATATAAAAGACCGTTGTTTATTAAGACGATACAAATATAGCGTATCTGCTATAAATTGCCAAATAAAAACATAACTATTTTGCTATATTCTGTGAGTTTGTAATTAGACTCATGCAGACTGCCGGCTATTATTATCCATTGCGTTCTTTATTGAAGTATCTGTCTAAAGTCGATAAAATACGATTTTAGACAGATAATATATCTGGGCTATAAGAATGATTGTGTAACTTTGTTAATCAAATTGGCACTAATAAATGAGAAATGGAAGAAACAAAATGCGGTTACAGGGTTAAAGAATATAGCGGGCCTGTGAAAAGATATTGCCAGACGTTGGAGTTGAAGGATAATCCGGAGTTGATCGACGAGTATGTCCAGTGGCATAGTGAGGCGAAGTCCTGGTCGGAGATAAGAGATGGCATTCGGGCTGTCGGTATCCTGGAAATGGAAATTTATCTGTTGGGTTCCCGTTTGTTTATGATTGTTGAGACTCCACTCGATTTTGATTGGGATTCGGCTATGGCAAAGTTAAACACATTGCCGCGTCAGGCCGAATGGGAGAATTTTGTTGCCCGTTTCCAGAAAACATTGCCGAATGCCTCTTCGGCGGAAAAATGGACGTTGATGGAACGGATCTTTTATTTATATCCATAAAGGGACTTTGAACATGGCATAGTTATTCCCAATCGCTGAACTCAAAACTCAACTGTTCCCAGCGGGCCTTTTCCTCGTTTTTCTCGTAGGGGTTGGAGATGGAGAGCCCGATTAACCGGATCGGATGAGTGTCGTATTCGATATCTTTCAGTAGTTCTTTGGCTAAAGGTAATATTTCGGTTAGTGTTGTCAGTTCATGGCTTTGAGTGATGCTTCTGGTTTTCTGGCTGAAATCGTGGAATTTGATTTTTAGCGTTAGGGTGTTTCCTTTGAAGCCGGTTCGCTCCAGGCGGCCGATCAGTTCGGTGGCAACGTGGTACAACTCGATTATGACGGATGACTGCCGGGAGATATCTTTATCCAGCGTATGTTCGCATCCGACGGATTTGCGTACACGGACAGCTTCGACTGGGCGCAAGTCGATTCCTCTCGAAAATTCATAGTATAAGATTCCGGCCTTTCCGAATTGCCGGGTGAGCATTTCCTGCGAACAGGCTCGTAACTGTTCGCCATTGTGAATGCCTAATGTATGCATCTTTTGGGCCGTAACCGGACCGATTCCCCAGAATGATTCGATCGGGAGATGTTTGATAAATTCCTCGGCTTGTGTCGGGTGTATGGTGCAAAGGCCGTCCGGCTTGCGGTAGTCCGACGCTATTTTGGCAAGAAACTTATTATAGGAAATACCCGCTGAAGCAACCAGGTTCAGCTCTTCCCTGATTTTCCGTTTGATAGCTTTGGCTATATCGACGGCAAGCGGGATATTTTGCTTGTTTTCCGTTACGTCCAGAAAGGCTTCATCCAGCGAAAGCGGTTCGATAATATCCGTATATTCATGGAATATCTCATGTATCTGCCGGGATACGGCTTTGTAGACATCCATACGTCCGGGTACAAACGTGAGTTGCGGGCATAACCTTTTTGCCTTTTGTGAAGACATGGCGGAACGTACTCCGAATTTCCGTGCTTCATAGCTTGCTGCAGCCACAACACCACGCTCCTCGGCGTGCCCGACAGCCAGTGGAATACCGCGAAGTTCCGGATTATCCCGCTGTTCGACGGATGCGTAGAATGCATCCATATCGATATGTATGATCTTGCGCTCCATTAAAATCCGTTCATCGGAATTAAGACTGTCGGAATTAATAATATGAATCCGACTACCACTAAAAGCAGAATAAACTTCCAAGCCCACCGGAACCATTTGTCATAGGGGATGCGGCTTACTCCCAGCACGGCAATCAGTACTCCCGAAGTAGGGGTTATCAGATTGGTAAATCCGTCTCCGAACTGGAAAGCCATGACTGTCGCCTGCTTGGATAATCCGATCAGGTCAGAGAAGGGAGCCATTATAGGCATGGTCAGTGCTGCTTTGGCACTTCCCGACGGAATGACCAGGTTGATCAATGTCTGAATAACATACATCATGCCGACAGTTGCCACCTGTCCGAGTCCTTCCATCCCTTTTGCCAAGCTGTAAAGGATCGTATCGATGACAAGGCCGTCTTTCAAGATAACAATAATACCTCCTGCCAGACCGACAACCAATGCAGCACTCATAATATCTTTGCATCCGTCCAGAAAAAGCTTGACCAGCTCATTCGGTGTCCGGTTGTTAGCAATGCCGGCCGCCAGCCCGAGTGCAAAGAACAGTGTTGCAATCTCCATGATATACCAGCCATATCCCATAACCCCGGTTATCAGATAAAAGATTGTGAAGAACAATAGGTTCAGAATATATAAATGAACTGTTTTGCGTAAGGCAAATACGGAAGTCAGGATGAAAGCGACTGTTAAGACAGGCAGGAGAGGAAGCCCTTTGATCAGACTGTTCCCGATCTGCAAAGTCGTAGTCGGGTATAAAGCGGCAAAGACGATTTGTACGGCAGTCAATATTCCAAAGCATATCCAGGCTGCTCGCGGTGTATGATAGACTACATCCAATGAATTGTTGCTGTGCAGATCTCTCCAATATTTATCCTCTTCGTACACCGGTGAGGACTGCGGGTCTTTTTTAACTTTAGCGGCATATCGGAGTATCCAGGTGAAACCGATAGCATTGATGACTATCCAACAGAATATCCGGTATTCGATTCCCGAGAAAAGCGGAATACCGGCCAGCCCTTGTGCGATACCGATTGTAAATGGGTTTAGTATGGCACCGGCAAATCCTAACCCGGCAGCGACAAAGACCATGCAGACTCCGGTAATAGAATCATATCCCATCGAAATTGCCATCGGAACAAGAACCAGGCAAAATGCAATCGTTTCTTCGCTCATGCCAAATACAGCTCCGAAAATGCTGAACAATAACATGATGGACGTCAATAAGAAGTTTTCGACTCCAATCTTGCGCAATAACCGGTTATTCTCCATTTTTCGGGCGCGGCGCAGGAAACTGACTGTACCGATATCGAAAGCCTTGCTGTCGTTGACAATCCAGAAAGCCCCTCCGATGATCAGGATAAAGACGATGATGTCCGCCCTCTCGACAAATCCTTTATAGAAGGCAGAGAACACTTGCCAAGTTTGCGGGATATGTTTTACTGCTTCGTAAACAACCGTTTTCTCTCCGGCTGCATTGATGCTTTCCTTGTATTGTCCGCCTGGAATTACCCAAGTGAGGACTGCACAGAACAGGATGATGTAGAATATAATAACGTATGTATGTGGAATTTGTCTCTTTTTCATAAGCTGTTTTCGTCTTCTTCGTCTGTTAATGATCCGATCTCGGGAAGGACGGCACGTGCTTCCCTGTCACTGAGCGTATCCACGTCTTTCAGCTTGCGTTGGATTGCACGGGTACGGGTCCCCAATACTTCTTCTATTTGTCCGCTGGCTGTTTGCAGGTTCTTTTGTGCCTTTTCCAGCATACCGCCGACTTTCTCGAACTCTTTCTTGACAGCTCCCAGGATTGTCCATACTTCACCGGAATGTTTCTGGATGGCAAGGGTACGGAATCCCATTTGCAGGCTGTTCAGGATGGCGGCAAGCGTCGTCGGGCCGGTTACCACCACTTTGTAGTTCCGTTGCAGTTCTTCCAGCAGGGAGGAACGGCGCACGACTTCCGCATAGATTCCTTCGAACGGAAGGAACATGATTCCGAAATCGGTTGTTGCCGGAGGTGCCAGGTATTTGTCGGAAATATCTTTTGCCATCTTCTTGATGGTTGTTTCCAGTAATTTTCCCGCAGCTTCTATGGCTTGGGTGTCGGCCTGGTCATAGGCGTCTAAAAGTTGTTCGTAAACGTCTTTCGGAAATTTGGCATCTATCGGCAGATACACATATTCGCGTACATCGTCGCGTCCCGGCAACTTGACGGCAAACTCGACAACGGCATCCGAACCTTTACGGGTATGCACATTGGCTTCGTATTGTTCCGGCGCCAATAGTTGTTCGAGGAGCATGCTAAGCTGAATCTCTCCGATGTTGCCGCGCGTCTTTACATTGCTGAGGACACGTTTTAAGCCGCCGACATCCTGTGCCAGCGTTTGCATTTCTCCAAGTCCCTTCTGCACGCTTTCCAGCTGTTCGGTGACAAGGCGGAAAGATTGACCGATCCGGTCGTTCAGCGTCTTTTGCAGTTTCTCATCTACTGTGACACGGATTTCTTCTAGTCTTTTTTCCGTGTTGGCGACCAATAAACGCTGCTGTTCGTCCAGGTTGGCAAATTTTTCCCGTTGCAGGTTGTTAAAGGAAGCAATACCCCGTTCGAAAGTTTCTCTGAATTCACTCATGGAATGTGTGAGTTCTTCTCGGTTATCACGGGCGACAATACGGCTTTCTTCACGGTTAAGGCGAAAGTCTTCCCGAAAGTTTTTTTCGATGCGCTCGAAAGAACGTTGCATTTCGTCCAACAACCGTTTTAGTTCGTCTGCAGTGTCCGAATGCTCTTTCCGGAGGCGGAAGATAAGTTGTAAGGCAATGATAATGACAAGTAAGCAAATAATCAACCAATTCATGTTTTTCTATTTTGGCTCAAAGATAGAAAAAGAGTTATCGTGTATAGTAATTAAAAAGAGTTAAAAAAAGAAACATTCTTCTGAAACCTTTGTTTAAGTTATACAAAGCAGCTTATATTTGTAAGCCGCTTTTGATGTAGCACATAAAATACAATAAAAGATGGCAAAAATAACATTTAAAGGTAATGGCGTAAATACGAACGGTTCATTGCCCGCAGTTGGAGCAGAGGCTCCTGATTTTAAAGGTGTGAAAAGTGATTTATCAGAATTGCATCTGAAAGAGTTAAAAGGTAAGAAAGTTGTAATTAACGTATTTCCGAGTTTAGACACAGCTGTGTGTGCCGCTTCGGTAAGACGTTTCAATAAAGAAGCCGCTTCTCTTCCGAATACTGTGGTGCTTGCCGTTTCAAAGGATTTACCTTTTGCACAAGGACGTTTCTGTACCACGGAAGGTATTGATAAAGTGATTCCGCTTTCTGCATTCCGTTGTTCTTGTTTTGAAGATGGGTACGGGATGCTGATGGTTGACGGTCCGCTGAAAGGTTTATTAGCCCGTGGCGTGATAGTAGTCGACGAAGCAGGTAAGATTGTTTATGAGGAACTGGTTTCCGAAATAACGAACGAGCCGAATTACGAAGCCGCAATCGCTTCGCTAAAAAACTAATTAAGTAGATTATTGTTTTTCATTGGTTAAAGTTAAGGGTTAGTGTAGGAGGTCGTCGGATGTGAATCCCGCGACCTTCGTTTTTTTAGTACAGTTTGCCATCTCGGATTTTCTTTGTATACTTGCACCGATTATGAATAACTGGAAAAAAGTATTCGCTATTATATGGACCGGGCAGTTTTTCTCTATCCTGACCAGCTCGATCGTCAATTTTGCAATTGTCTTATGGCTTAGTTTTGAAACAAAGTCGGCTGAAGTCTTGGCTTTAGCCACTATTGCGGCTATGCTTCCTCAATCTATATTGGGGCTGTTTACTGGCATTTTTGTGGACCGTTGGAAAAGGAAATTGGTGATGATTCTGGCCGATAGTTTTATTGCGTTTTGTACGATGCTCCTGGCAGTGTTGTTCTATCTGGATATTGCAAAGCTCGGTCATGTTTATCTTTTGCTGGCATTGCGGTCGGTCGGTTCGGCTTTCCATATGCCGGCCATGCAAGCCTCCGTCCCTTTGCTGGCTCCCAAATCCGAACTGATCCGGATTGCCGGTATCAATCAGATCATCCAGTCTGTCTGTAATATTGCCGGACCGGCTTTAGCAGCTCTTTTCATCTCTTTTATGAAGATGACGAATATTCTGATGATGGATGTGATCGGGGCGGCATTAGCCTGTACGTCGTTATTGTTTGTGACGATCCCCGATCTTGAAAATGCGGAGAGGAATCAAAGGGTCCGGTTGCTGAAAGAGGCGAAAGAGGCTTTCACGGAGGTACGCCGCCAAAACGGGTTGTCGTGGTTGTTCGCCCTTTCTATTTTGGGTACATTCTTCATTATGCCGGTGAGCGTGTTGTATCCGCTGATGACACTTAACCATTATTCGGGGAATGCCTACCAGATCAGCCTTGTTGAGGTTGCCTGGGGGATCGGGGCATTGATGGGAGGTACTTTCCTGGGGATGAAGAAGTTTCATTTGAATGAGATTTCCCTGATTAACTGGATGTATATCCTGTTGGGGTTTACGTTTCTTTTATCTGGAATTCTGCCTGTTTCAGGATATCCGCTGTTTGTCATACTAACGGCAGTAGGAGGGGTTTCCGGTTCTCTTTATATGGCTTCCTTTACGACAGTGGTCCAGACCCGTATCGATCCGGCAGTGATGGGACGTGTATTCTCTTTTTATATGAGTGTGAATATGCTCCCTTCCATGATCGGGTTGTTGAGTACCGGCTTTCTTGCCGATACGATCGGTATCGGCAATACGTTTATGATCGGCGGGGTTTTAGTCGGGCTGATTGGAGTTGTGTCGTTCTTTGTGCCTTCGATCAACGATTTGAGACGTAGTTTCCGGAAATAATCTTTTAAAGCTGTTCGTTGATCAGTTTGTATCCGATACCTCTCACATTCAGAATCTTGATGTGAGGGTCTTTCTCTAATTTGTGGCGCAGCTTGGTGATAAATACGTGCAGGCTGCGCGCATTGTAAAAACTGTCGTCTCCCCACAGGTTTAGCAGGATGTCTTTGCTGTAAATCGGCTGGTTTTCGCTTTCGCATAAACGTTTCAGTATCTCGGATTCTTTAAAGGACAGTGTATCACTTTCACCGGCTATCAGCAGTGTCTGGGTTTTAGGATAGAAGGTGTAAAGGCCGATCTCATAAAATCCGGCTTTTTCTTCTTCCGTCTTGCTTTTGATAAGGAGAGCTTTGGCCCGTACCACTAACTCGCGCAGACTGAAAGGCTTGCGTACGTAATCGTTTGCACCCAACTCGAAGCCCGAGACAATGTCGTCGGTGGAGGAACGGGCGCTGAGAAAGAGCACCGGGACCTCTTTGTCTTCTTTTCGTATTCGCCGGATCATTTCAAATCCGTCTATTTCCGGCATCATGACATCGGCTATGATCAGGTCGGGATGTTGTTTGTAGAAACAGTCGATTCCCTGCAGGCCGTTACAGGCTGTTATAACCTGGTATCCCTCTTCCTCCAACGCATCCTTGATGATCATGGAGAGGGTTACTTCGTCTTCTACTACCAATATTGACTTTTTATCTTTCATGTGTCTGGGGTAATGTGATGATAAAACTGCTTCCTTCGCCGGGATGGCTTTCAACCCGGATTGTCCCGCTGTGCTTTTGTATCATGGTTTTGACGTAGAACAATCCGATTCCGTATCCTTTAACCGGAGCCCTGTTCTCATTCGGGATCCGGTAGAACTTGTCGAAGATGTGCGACAGATGTTCTTCGGCTATCCCGATTCCATTGTCTGTTATGCATATTGAGATAACTCCATCTGTTTCTTCTGCCGTTATCGATATTTGCGGATCGTCTCCGGAATACTTGATCGCATTATCCAGTATATTGCTAAGGATGTTGTAAAGGTGGGTGCGGTCTGCTTCGAGGCAGATCGTGTCCGGAGTAAATTTCCGGCAGACGTGAAACGCTTTGGAAGATTTGATGGTCTGCTGTTCGACAATCTTTCCGGTCAGTTCGTTCAGGTCGATCCGTTCGAATTTGAGTTTAAACACCTTTTTCCGTTCCAGGCTGAGGGAAAGAATCTGTTCGACCATGTTTCCGAGGCGTTGCAGTTCCTCATGGCAGACATGCAGATACTTGTTCGTTTTTTCCTTATTGCCGGTTATGTTGTAATGGATCATGGCTTCGACTGCCGCATACGTAATGGCGATCGGAGTCTTTAGTTCATGCGTGACATTGTGTGTAAAATCATCTTTCAGTTGTTCCACTGTTTTCTGATGGATAAGGAACCAGAGCATATATGCAAAAGAAAGAGTCAGGATCAGAAGGATCAGGAAAGACGAAAACAGGATGCCTGACATCATCCGGACCGTTTCCCATTTTGTCGGTTCGGTATATACGAAGTAAGCCCTTTTGTGGTAAGTCGTGTAATCCCATTTATATAGTTCATATTTTGTCCGGTCCAGGTTGGCAGGAACGGATGAGGATATGATGGAACTGTCCTCCAGGTTCCATATTTCGGTATAATGATGAATGTCCAGTTCGCTCTTTTGCAAATGGGAGGAAAGAATACTGTCGAACCTGGCAAGGCTGATCGGTTTGATCGTGTCGATTGTTTCGTGCAGGGCACGTTGCATCTGTAGCCCCAATTCTCCCAGTGAACTGAAATCATCCCCTACTTTTACGGCCGTGCTTTTAAGCATTTCTCCCGCTTCTTTGCTGAGTGTCTTACTGTTGTAGCTGGGATTGTATATGTTTGTGTCGAGCGGTAAAATGCTCCGTTCGGAGATGACCGAGTCTTTATCCGGAAAGCTGGTGCTGATAGCGACACCGCCTTCCGTATCGGCAATGGCTGAAGTCTCCCGCTGTTTATGTAATGCCTTGCTAAGGAAGTCTGCCCGGTCGAACAGTTCGATATGGTCTGCGTTTTTGATAGCCATCCGGATATCTTCCCGGTTCTGGGCCTGCCGGGAATGATAGAGGCCGGTTAGCCAGAACAGCTGGTAGATGAAAATGCCGGACAAGGAAAGAATGACCAGTATGACTACATATTTGAACGAAGATTTCATATAAACAAATGTAGGGAAAGTTTATCTGATCCGGCTCATTTGGTAAGACTAAATAACATTCGGACCGGACGATGTTATATAGTCTTACGAAAGAAAGGCAAAGTTTGGAACTCTCGTTTCCGTATACAACCTTTACAAGAAAAAAGAATACGATGAAACACTTCTATTATTATTTGTGGATCGCTTTCCTGGTAGGCCAGGCACCTGTATGGGGACAGAACGCAACTGAAAAGAAACATATCCTGGTGAATGACAGTATAACGGTAGACCTGCCGGAGGTGTTTGTGAAAGCCGAGCGGCCATTAGTAAAGGTGTCGGAAGGTAAATTGCAGTACGACATTCCGAACCTGGTAAAAGATAAGCCGGTCGATAACGCCTTTGATGTGATTGGCGAGCTGCCAGGCATACAAAAAGAAGGAGATAAGGTGTCGATTATTGGAACCCCTTCGACTTCGATCCTGATCAACGGACGGAAAAGTTCGATGACTGCGGAGCAATTAGCCGATTTATTGAAATCAACCTCTTCATCCAAAGTAAAACAAATAGATGTGATGTATAGCACGCCTCCCCGGTTTGGCGTAAAAGGGGCTTCCATTAATGTCGTGATAGAAAATGACAAATCTTTAAAAGACGTGCTGAAAGGGGAAATCTCTTTGACGGGTAAACAAGGCTATTTCTTTTCTCCGTCCGGCCAGGCAAACCTTTCGTATGTTGGGAAAAACTATTCGGCGGATATCTCTTATTCGGCTTCTTATAATCATGGACGCCAGGAAGAGGAAATGACTGCCCAACCGACTGTAAACGGCCGGCCGTACGATATCAGGCAGGATGACTGGTATAATTTTGTAAGCCTTTCCCACAATATACGGGGCGCTTTCGATTTCGATTTGAAGAACAAAGACCGGCTGTCACTTTCCTATACCGGCCGTTTTTACGATCCGGATAAAATATCGAGAAGAGGCGCGTTAACCGAGTTTGTCGGTATCCAGCGGGTAGAGACGGAGTTGGAATTGTCCGGAGCTTCCAATCTGCATAATGCCCGGGTGGATTATGTCAGCCACAAAGGGTTCAGTGCCGGGATGGATTATACTTTTTATAAGAATGACGACAAGCAACACTTGGTGAATGACTTTGAAAAAGAGGAAAAACAGACAATCTCGACTCTGTCTTCCCAGCAGGTACAACGCGCAAATCTTTATCTGAATGACAGCCGTAAGTTGGAAAAAGGATGGATGTTGAATTACGGAGTGGAGGCTTCTCTTTCCGATACCCGTAACGAGTCCGGCCAGTCGATCAATGACGAAGAAGCTCCTGAAGGGACTTTCCGCCTTAAACAAAAAGACTATTCCGTGGGGGCTTTTGCCGGTTTTACGAAACAGTTCGGGAAAAAGATTTCATTGGATGCATCCGTCTCCTTGCAATATTATAAGGCATCCGTCGATTCGGCGGGCAAGAAAAAGACATTATGGAACAGGGGCAGCCTTTTCCCTCAATTGAACTTTACTTACAAAGTAGCCCCGTCCGGTATGCTGATGTTTTCCTTTTCGAGTGATAAATCCTACCCTTCTTATTGGATGACTACTCCCAATACCTATTATATGAATATTTATAGTTCTATTATCGGAAACCCGGATTTGAAGCCGCAACTTTCTTATTCGATGCAACTGAATTATATCCTGAAGAGCAAGTATGTATTCGGCCTGTTTGCCAATATCCAGCCCGATAAAATACAGCAGATGACCTACCAGCGCCACGATGAGTTGCGCTCCGTATTCCAGACGGTGAATATGGATATCTACAATATGTACGGAGCCGTAGCCGTCATCCCTTTCAGGCCTTTTGATTTTATGAGTTCCAGGCTGACGTTGATGGGTTGTACCATTCATAACAAAGGGACGCTTTATGATGTCTCTTTCGATCGTAAAAAACTGTTTGGCCGGGCTGAACTGAACAATACGTTCTATCTGACCAAAGACCGTAACTTGTCGTTGGATCTGCGGGGCTATTGTATCTCTCCGGTTATCCAAGGTTTGTATGATGTCGACTTGATTTATAACGTCTCGGCCGGTCTGACCTGGACGTTCGCTAAAAAGAAGATGCGTCTGACGGTCCGGGGCAATGATTTGTTCGAGGGCAGCAATCCTGTCACCCACGTGGATGAACAGGGACAGAAAAGCCGGATGAAACTCTGGCAGGACAGCCGGAATGTAACATTTACATTGCGCTATAGTTTCGGTGGCTACAAAGAGAAAAAAGCAAAAGAGGTGGACACTTCGCGTTTTGGAACGGGTATCTGATATATTGGAATTGCAAGCTGGTCGCGATTTTTAGTTTGTTTATTATTGGCAGCGGACTGGTAGGGCTGATGAAAAATAATAGATGTTCATATTCTCTAAGCAAATACGTAAATATCTGATTAGTAGGGAATGCGAACATCTAACGTTTTTACAACCACTTAGGGTTCGCACCTTGTCTTTGATTGAAACATTGCTGCGTAATCATGTTATCTATGAAAGTATTCTGTAACTTTGCCTACAAATTTAAGAATAAGCTTATTGTATATGCAATAATTATGAATAAAAAAATCCTTCAATTAGCGCTCCCTTCTATTGTTTCCAATATAACCGTACCCTTATTGGGGCTGGTCGATGTGGCGATTGTCGGGCATCTGGGGGCGGCTTCTTATATAGGGGCGATTGCGGTAGGGGGGATGTTGTTCAATATTATTTACTGGCTGTTTGGATTTCTGCGTATGGGGACGAGTGGAATGACTTCACAGGCTCTGGGAAGACGGGATTTGCCGGAGGTGACACGGGTGTTGTTGCGGTCGGTGGGAGTTGGGCTTTTCATTTCGCTGGCATTGCTTCTGCTGCAGTATCCGATACGGAAAATAGCTTTTGCCTTGCTCGATACGACTGCTGAGGTGGAGCAGTTGGCTACGCTTTATTTCCGTATTTGCATCTGGGGAGCACCGGCCGTATTGGGATTATATGGCTTTTCCGGTTGGTTTATCGGGATGCAGAATTCCCGTTTTCCGATGTTTATTGCAATTACGCAGAATATTGTCAATATCGTGGCAAGCCTGATCTTTGTGTTTGTCTTTGGAATGAAGGTGGAAGGGGTTGCCACGGGAACACTGATTGCGCAGTATGGCGGGTTTCTGATGGCTGTCTTTCTGTGGCTTGTTTACTATCGGAAGCGGCTGAAAGGGCGTGTCGGCTGGCAGGAGATTGTGGATAAGGTTGCCATGCGCCGCTTTTTCCAGGTAAACAGCGATATCTTCTTCCGGACGCTCTGTCTGGTGGCCGTTACGACTTTCTTTACCTCTACGGGAGCCCGTCAGGGTGATACGGTTTTGGCGGTCAATACATTGCTGATGCAGCTGTTTACATTGTTCTCTTATATAATGGACGGATTCGCCTATGCCGGCGAAGCGTTGGCGGGACGTTATATCGGCGCCCGAAACCAAAGTGCGCTCAACCGGATGATTCATCTGCTGTTTGGCTGGGGAATCGGTCTGTCTCTCTTCTTTACCCTGCTTTACGGAGTAGGGGGAAAAGGTTTCCTGTCACTCCTGACCAACGATTCTGCCGTCATTCAGGAAGCCGGAACTTATTTCTATTGGGTGTTGGCCGTTCCGCTTGCCGGTTTTGCAGCCTTTCTTTGGGATGGTATCCTGATCGGTGCCACTGCCACCCGCCTGAT
Organism: Parabacteroides sp. AF17-28; assembly: GCF_003479205.1. NCBI lineage: Bacteria > Pseudomonadati > Bacteroidota > Bacteroidia > Bacteroidales > Tannerellaceae > Parabacteroides > Parabacteroides sp. AF17-28. Next base: position 177,606 of record NZ_QUGV01000009.1, read on the forward strand.
GCTCTATTCCATGCTGGTAGCCTCCGGTACCTTTTTCCTGATCTATTACCTTTTTTCCGGCACAATGGGAAACCACGCATTATGGATGGCATTCCTGACCTATCTGTTCTTGCGGGGGATTATGCAATGGGGGTTGTGGCATCAAATGAGCAGGCCTTTGTAGGGGCGGTTCGCGAACCGCCCTTCTTCCTGGGTAAATATTCATCCCTTCCAAAATTTATCATACTCCCATTTCTGTGGATTATTCATGATATACCAATATATATTATTATATGACATCTCATTTCGTATAATATGTTCATAATAGTTTCTTTGCCAAATTTGATTACCTATTGTGTTATTATTGATATTGATTTGTTTGGTTGATATCGTTTTGAAGGCACCGATGATGCGGCCGAGGGGTTTGTTTATTGTAGGGAGGGCGGTTCGCGAACCGCCCCTACGTGGGTTGGTGATTTCGATAATGGCATGGAAATGGTTGGGCATGATACAATATATATGAAATAAGATATGGGGATTTTGTTGTTCGATTTGTTTGCAGCAAGATATAATGATTTTCCCATTTTCGTTTAATATGATTTCTCCATTGATAATGTTTCCGAATATGCATTTCATGTTTTGTACGCATATCGTAACGAAATACAACCCTTCCTGTGAATAGTCATATCCTTGCAGGCGGAAGCTGTGGCGGTGGTGGATGTCGGGATTGTAATTGTTCATAGTTATTCTTGTTTTGGTTGTGATGATGCAAATATAAATAAAAGAGCCGGATATCAAAGTGATACCCGGCTCTTTTTATGGGGGAGACAATGGCTCTTATTGTCTGTAGTTTACTAATTCGTCTGCGTTGAAACTGTGGATGAAGCTGCTGTGTTTTTCAACTTCGGCTTCAACGTAGTTCAGATATACGACGGCTGATTTGGCGAACATTTCGGGTGCTCTTGTTGCGTCCTGGATCAGGAGATGGGCCATGATGCAGTCGGCTGCCATTTCCATAAGGCGGCGGGCAACGAAATCCAGCAATTCCTGGTTCTGGGCTTCCTTCACGATATTCATGCAAGCTCCCAACTTGTTGGCCATTTCAACTAACCGCGCTTTCAACGGTTCCATTTCCGGAGAACATGGGATCGCTTCGAAGTCGCGGATGGTCGCCAGATAAGAACCGTTCGTTACGTAACGGATAGCAGCGACAGTCTGCAACTGTGTCGTACCTTCGTAAATGGAGGTGATACGGGCATCGCGGTAGATACGCTGACAAGCATATTCCAACATGAAACCGGAACCACCGTGAATCTGGATACAGTCGTATGCATTCTGGTTCGCATATTCGGAGTTCATACCCTTTGCCAACGGTGTGAAAGCATCTGCCAACTTCTCATATTTCTTTTGCTCCTGACGTTCTTCCGGAGTCAGCTTGCGTTCGCGTGCGATATCATCTAATGCTTTGTAGATGTCTACATAGCGGGAAGTCTGATACAACAGTGCACGGCCGGCATCCAGTTTCGCTTTCATGATAGACAGCATATCGTAGACAGCCGGAAATTCGATGATTGCCTTGCCGAACTGTTTCCGTTCCTTGGCATAAGCTAACCCTTCGTTGTAGGCAGCCTGGCTCAGGCCGACAGACTGGGCGGCGATACCCAAACGGGCGCCGTTCATCAGAGCCATCACATATTTGATCAAACCTAATTTGCGGTTTCCGCAAAGTTCGGCTTTCGCATTCTTGTAAACCAATTCGCAAGTAGGAGAACCGTGGATACCCAATTTGTTTTCGATACGGCGAACATCCACACCGCCCTCTTCCTTGTCGTAGATGAACATAGACAAACCGCGTCCGTCTTTTGTTCCCTCTTCCGAGCGGGCCAGTACCAGGTGCAAATCAGCATCGCCATTGGTGATGAAACGTTTTACACCGTTCAGGCGCCAGCAATTTTCTTTCTCGTCGAAAGTCGCTTTCAGCATCACGGACTGTAGGTCTGAACCGGCATCCGGTTCCGTCAGGTCCATAGACATCGTCGCTCCGGCACAGATACGCGGGATGAAACGGCTGTGTTGGTCTTCGTTACCGAATTCATATAATGTTTCGATACAGTCCTGGAGTGACCAGATGTTTCCGAATCCGGCATCTGCAGCAGATACGATTTCGGCACACATGGTGTACGGAGTGATCGGGAAGTTCAAGCCACCGAAACGGCGCGGCATCGTCATACCGTTCAGGCCGGCTTTGACCATTGCGTCCAGATTCTGCTTCGTTCCGGAAGCATATTCCACACGTCCGTTAGCACAGTGAGGGCCTTCTTCGTCGACACCTTCGGCATTGGGAGCGATGATTTCGCCGGTGATTTCGCCGGTGATCTCGAGCACCTTGTCGAATGAATCCAACGTATCGGCATAATCTTGCGGTGCATAGTCGAACTCTTCTTTATCTCTGTAATTGCGTTCTTTCAGTTCGCAAATACGTTCCATCATCGGATTGTTCAAGTGATACTTGAGTTCCGGAATGTCTGTATAATAATTTGCCATCTCTTTACTTGCTGTTCTGTTTGTAATACTTAATCATCTTCGGGATCACTTCTTCAACCGTGCCGTTGATAACATAGTCGGCAATCGTGTTGATCGGAGCGTTCTCGTCGTTGTTGATAGAGATGATGATACCTGCATCCTGCATACCTGCGATGTGCTGGATCTGTCCGGAGATACCGCAAGCGATATACAGTTTCGGACGGACCGTTACACCTGTCTGGCCGATCTGGCGGTCATGGTCGCAGTAACCGGCATCAACGGCTGCGCGGCTGGCTCCGACTTCGGCATGAAGTTCTTTCGCCAGTTCGAACAATTTGTCGAATCCCTCTCTGGAACCCATTCCGTAGCCGCCGGCTATGACGATCGGAGCTCCCTTCAGGTTATGTTTTGCCTTTTCCACGTGGCGGTCGATGACTTTCACTACATAATCCGTTTCCGGAACATATTTGGCAACGTCGTGTTTGATCACTTCGCCTTTGTAGTTGGCATCCAGTATTTCCTTCTTCATCACACCTTCGCGGACAGTCGCCATCTGAGGGCGGTGTTCCGGGTTGATGATCGTAGCCACGATGTTACCACCGAAAGCCGGACGGATCTGGTATAACAGGTTTTCATACGTTTTACCTGCTCTCTTATCTTCGTGCGAACCGATTTCAAGGGAAGTACAGTCTGCCGTCAAACCGCTTGTCAGGGCGGATGAAACACGTGGTCCTAAGTCGCGACCGATAACCGTTGCACCCATCAGGCAGATTTGCGGTTTTTCTTCTTTGAACAGGTTGATCAGGACTGAAGAATGCGGGAGAGAGGTGTAAGGGAACAATCCCGGTGCATCGAAGACGTGCAACTTGTCGACGCCGTAAGGCATCACCTGCTTCTCGATCCCTTCCAGGCCGGAACCTGCAACAATGGCTTCGAGCTGGCAGTTTAACTGATTCGCTAACTTGCGACCTTTGGTCAGCAGTTCGAGGCTTACATCGGCAACCGTCGTACCTTCAAGCTCACAATATACAAATACATTATTCATACTCTTATCCGATAGTGTGGTTAGCTAACAGTTCAACAATCAAATCTTCCACATCCTTGTCCGAGCCGGTCAGCGTCTTGCTTTCCTTTGCTTGGAACACGATGTTCTGAATGGCTTTAACCTTCGTCGGCGAACCGGACAGACCGCATTGTTCGAGATCTCCGTTTACATCCGCCACGCTCCATTCCGGAATGTTCAGATACGGACGTTTCTCATACAGTTCGGGGTAAGCTAATGCCGCTACGCCTTCCGGATGGCAGGCAGGTGCCGGAGCTTTCTCCTGTGCGCCTAATGCCCGTTTGTATTTCATCACCAGTTTGGCATTACGCGGGCGGCATGGGGCAGCCGAACCGTTGACCGTTATCACGATAGGCAGCGGGCCTTCCACTGTTTCGACACCACCGTCGATATGGCGTTTTACCGTGATGCGGCGGCTCTTTTCGTCTACATTCAGGATTTCTTCAGCGTATGTGATCTGTGTCAGTCCTAATTTTTCAGCTACCTGCGGACCCACTTGTGCCGTGTCGCCGTCGATAGCCTGACGTCCTCCGATAATGATATCGTAGTCACCGATTTTTCTGATCGCTGTGGCAAGTGCGTAAGACGTAGCCAAGGTGTCTGCGCCGGCAAATGCACGATCTGTCAGCAGATAACCGTTATCTGCTCCACGATATAAACCTTCACGAATAATTTCTGCGGCGCGCCCCGGACCCATTGTCAACAGGGTTACTGTAGTTCCCGGATAGGCATCTTTCAAACGAAGGGCCTGTTCTAACGCGTTCAAGTCTTCCGGGTTGAAGATGGCAGGAAGGGCAGCGCGGTTGATTGTCCCGTCTTCCTTCATCGCATCCTTTCCCACATTACGTGTGTCCGGAACCTGTTTCGCTAATACAATAATTTTTAAACTCATATTATAGGAATATTAGATTTCTATATCAGATATTTGTTCGCATTAACCTTCAAATACTGACCTGCAAAAGTAATCAAACATTCTTTATATCAAAGAACTTTCTTCCGGAATCTGCACACTTTAGGTTTTTTTGAGCATATGCTTTAGAATATCTTTTGTATTTTTGCTTCCGGGTAGACCAATAAAAATAAAATAAGACAGTACCATGAATTTTAATCAGAAAACCACAAGGCCGTTAATCACGCTTTGTATGACCGGATTTCTTTTTGCCGCCTTCCAATATAAGGCGCAGGCGGAAGAGCTGGTCCGCACCGTAGAAGTCTCCAATGAATGGAATATCGATAAGGCAGACGAGCCGGTCGTGCTCCGCTTGAGCGATATGAATCCCTCTTTTCGGGTGCGTTCGGCAACGGTCTGGGACGGGACAACGGAAATCCCTTCCCAATTGGATGACCTCGATGGCGACCGTAAGGCGGATGAATTAGCCTTCGTGTTGGATGTCCCTTCCGGAGCGGTAAAAAAGCTTAAAGTCGTCCTGTCTTCCGAGAAGACGGACCGGACTTATCCATCCCGTGTGTTTGCCGAGATGCTGGTGAGCGACAGGAACGGCAAGCATGTCCCGATTACCTCCCTGACCATTCCGGGAACAAGCAATATCTACAACCAGCTGCATCATCACGGTCCGGCTTTCGAGTCGGAGTTAGTGGCCTATCGCATTTATTTCGACAAGAAGCAGACCGTCGATATTTACGGAAAGTTCAATAAAGGTTTTGAGATACAGGAATCCCAGTTTTATCCGACAGACGAGCAGTTGGCACGCGGTTTCGGTGACGACGTGTTGTTGGTGGGCGGCAGTTGCGGTGTCGGCGCATTGAAAGGATGGGACGGTAAGAAGGCCACCCATATCGAGCCGGTTGCCAGCCTGACGGAGACGATCCGGGCGTATGGTCCGGTGCGTACTGTCACGGATATTGTTTCGAACGACTGGCAGTATCAGGGTTCGGAGCTCCAAATGACAGTCCGTTATATCCTGTATGCCGGGCATCGGGATTGTGAAGTGCAGGTCTTTTTTGCCGAACCGTTGAAGAAAGAGATATTCAGCACAGGCGTTCTGAACATAAAAGGTTCCACCTCTTTTTCCGATCATCAGGGTTTGATTGCCTGCTGGGGAAGGGACTGGCCTGTGAACGATACGGTCAAATATGCAAAAGAAACGGTCGGCGTCGCTACTTGCCTGCCGTCCGGACTTATAAAAGGAGAATCGCAAGACCCCGTCAATTACCTATATATAATAGGGGCGGAGGGAAAATCGTCCTTTACTTATCATATCACCTTTACATCCATGAGGGAAACATTTGGTTATAAGACAAAAGAGGACTGGTTCGCATTTGTACAGAAGTGGAAAAAGGAATTGCAACAGCCTTGCCGTGTCCGGATTAAGTAGTCTCTCGCTAAGGGGTTATTGTAAAAAACGTATTTTTCCGGCTCGCAAGACATCCGAAACAAAATAAATGTTAATCCGTTTTTTTGACCTCAAAAAGGGACTTTTCCCTCTTTTTTGAGCGTTTTCCCCAATTATGACCGTCCTCTTTGCCATTACGACCGTGCTAATGTGTAGTGCACTCGGCACCTCGCGAAGATTAGGACGGTCGTAATGGCGATTATGACGGTCCTAATTGGAAAGAGGACCGTTTTCATGGCAAAAAAGCACCTGAATTTCCTTGCGATATTTGGGACGCCGTCCGTTTTATTTTCAAATATTCGATTCTCCAGGAGTTAAGGTTTATCACATTGTCGTTATTTTTACTTTCCGCCAATCAAATTGCAGGCTTTTCAGAGCGACCTCGGCACCTCATTCCTCTTGTTGTCAGCCGGGGAGGTTAAAACCATGAAAAAAGTCAATTCAAAATGGATCAAGATTTCGGACGAAATAGAAAAACGGCCGAAAAGGGGGTTATTGTATTTTTTTAGATCAGTATGTTTGCAGAATACAGAAAAGCTGGCGATTTGTTAATTCGGGAGGAGCTTATGGGTAGGTTGGTTATTTAAGGTCAAGTCGAGAAAGTATAAGCTTGCTTTTTATATTTTATGTAACATAGTTCTTGCAGAACTCGGTAAGTTGGTTTGAACACTTAAAATCGAATCTTGAATATATATATAATGTATGATTAACTGATTATTTAATAAATTTAATTGTATTGAATCCCATTCTTGCGATGCTTATTTTTACATTTAAGTATTTTAATTTGTATATTCATTACACTTTATATTCTAAAATCGAGATTTGCTTTAAGTAAATAAGATCAATAAGAATATGAATAATATGATCTAAAACATATTTTTATTGTTTTGTATGTATTTTTTGTCAATAAAAATTGCAATTATGATATTTTTGCTTAAATTGCGCCAAAGTTTGAATGTCTAACTAAACAAAAATGTGTTTATGAAAAGAAAGCTAGTGTTATTCTTGACCTACTTACTGGTAAGCATAGGTCTTTTGACGGCTCAGATTTCGCGGGTAACAGGTGTGGTTAAGTCTGCGGATGACGGCGAGCCTATTATTGGTGCTACAATTTTGGTAGAAGGTACGTCTATTGGTACAGTTACAGACATGGATGGTAAGTTTGAAATCACAAATTTACCAAGTTCTGCAAGGACTCTGTTAATTTCTTTTGTCGGAATGGTGAGTCAGCAGGTAAAAATACAATCTGGTCAAATGACAATAACATTGGCCGGGGATAATAGGATATTGGACGAAGTTGTTGTAATTGGTTATGGTACAACTCGTCGGGAAGCAAAAACCGGTTCTATAACTTCTGTGTCGAGTGATGAACTTTCAGAATTGGCAGCTTCTTCTTTTGATAAGATGTTGGCAGGTAAGATGGCTGGTGTTCAGATTACTTCCAATTCCGGTCAGCCGGGTGCAGATTCACAGATTCGTATTCGTGGTATAAGTTCTATTAATGCAGGAAATGAGCCTTTGTATGTAATAGATGGTATCGCTGTAATGTCTGGAAATCAAAGCACTTTTACAAATACATCGAATGCTTTGGCTATAATTAATCCAAACGATATTGAAAGTATCACTGTTTTGAAAGATGCTGCGGCTGCTTCCGTTTATGGTTCACGTGCTGCGAACGGTGTTATTTTGGTTACTACAAAGTCTGGAAAAGAGGGTAAAAGCCGTTTTACCGCTCGTGCAAAATATGGTGTTTCCAATTTGGCCAATGATAAGGATTATCGTGCTATGAATGGCCAGGAATTATGGACTTATCGTCGTGATGCTATTATTAATGCGGGATATAATCCGGATGATCCGAATGGAGGATCTTACTATTATCCGCAAAGTATGTTGCAACAGCCGATGACAGATTGGATTGATCATTTTACCCGGACAGGCCATATGCAAGATTATGAAATTTCTGCTACAGGTGGCAGCAATAAGACTTCTTATTTTAGTTCTGCTTCTTACCATAAGAATGAAGGTATCTTTTATGGTATTAAGTTTGAAAAGATTCAGGCTCGTGTGAATGTAGATCATGAGTTAAATAAGTATTTGAAAACGGGAGTTCGCGTGAATGCTGGTTATACATATGGTGAAGATGTTGCCATGCAAAGTTTATATTATACCAATCCTATTTTTGCAGGAATGACTATTCAGCCTTGGACACAGCCTTATAATGAAGATGGATCTCATAGTTTGGATATACCTGAAAATAGTTATACAAACCCAAGAGCTACTGCTGAATACGATCAACAGTGGCAAAAGGAATATCGTTTTAATGGAAGTCTTTATTTACAATGGACTCCGATAAAAGGGTTGGTCTTGAAAACAACAAATGCGGCAGAAATGAATTTTACTCAAGGTCGGCGTTACTGGGCTCCTGAAACAAACTGGGGGGTAGCTACTGCACAGACGGATAATAATCAGTATCGGTTGTTAACGACGTCTAATACTGCAACTTATGAGAATACGTTTTTAGAAAATCATAGTTACCGCGTTTTAGTAGGCCAGGAAGCATTACATCAGAGTTGGTATCAAGATTATATATATGCATCCAATGTCGATGGTGGTATACCTTTTCCTCAGACGGCACCGTCACCTACAGCAGAACATTCGGAAGAGACAAACACGATGATGTCCTTCTTTGGTATTTTGGATTATAATTATGCGAGTCGTTATTATTTACAGGCTTCTATTCGTTGGGATGGTAGTTCACGTTTTGGAAAAGAGAACATTTGGGGTACTTTCTATTCGGTAGGTGCTTCTTGGAACTTGCACAATGAACATTTTATGGAAGATATGGAATGGCTCGACCTTTTGAAAGTTCGTGCCAGCTATGGTGTGAATGGTAATAATAATATTGATAATTATCAACAGTATGCGAGATATAGAGCAGCTCTTTACAATGGAGAGGCTGGCTATTTGTTAAATTCTTCGAATAACGATTATTTATCATGGGAAAAGAATAAATCTTGGAATATTGGTATTGATTATAATTTCCTGAAACATTTTTCTGGTAGTATTGATTTCTATTCTCGTAAAACAACAGATATGTTACTGGATCGTCCGTTGTCAAGAACCACCGGTTTCACGTCTCAAATGCAAAATGTCGGTTCTTTGAGGAATACAGGTGTTGAATTCCAGTTTGATGCCAATATAATCGAAACAAAGGATGTACAATGGAATGCTGGTATCAATATCTCACATAACAAGAGTAAAATCCTGGATTTGGCAGGTGATGAAATGATTGGTGATGCTGATTATTCAGCATTGAAATACATAAAGGGAGAGAAATTATTTACATTCTATTTGCGGGATTACCAAGGAGTGGATCCGGAGACGGGTAATGCTTTATGGATGGACAAGAATGGCGATCTGACAACTAAAGTTAGTCAGGCTCGCTATATCAAAGCAGGTAGTCCTGAGCCTACTGTAACGGGTGGTTTCCATACGGATGTGACTTGGAAAGGTATCACATTGAATATCCAGTTAGAAGGAAAATTTGGAAATAAGATTTTAATTAGTGAAAATAGCTATTTGCATTCGGATGGATATCAAATGTCTATGAATCAGGCTGCAAGTGCTATGAATTACTGGAAGCAGCCGGGAGATACAAATTGTAATCCCAAACCGGTGGCTGGAAATTCAACGAGTTCGTATACAAGTATCTCTACTCGTTTTCTGGAAAATGGTAGCTATGTTAGACTCAAAGATATTACATTGTCTTATTCATTGCCAAAGAGCTGGTTGTCTGTAGTTGGTGTGAATAATTTGAAAGTATATGCAAGCGGAATGAATGTTTATACATTTCATAATGTAGATTATTTTGATCCTGAACGTGGTATAAAAGGTATGGGATCAGGTATTTATCCGATGACAAAATCGTTTGTATTTGGTTTGGATGTAACATTTTAATAATTAAAAAAGAAATGAATATGAAGAAGTTAATGATATATGGTTTGTTGCTGTTGACGTTAGGAATGTCTTCTTGTGATGGTTTCCTAACAGAGCCTCCTGTAACAGAATTAGATACGGAGACTGTCCTGGCAGATTATGAGTCTTTAAGCAAAGCAATGATAGGTGCTTATAGTGCTTTGAATGATGGAACTTGGTATGGTGCTGGCTTTGTATTGAGTTGTGAGCTACGTGCTGGCAATGCGAAAAATCCGACAAATACTGATTTTACTTCGGGACGTTATATCAATGAATATAGCTGGATCTATTTGGATACTAATACATCAGGTTTGTGGAGTTATGCTTATTTTGCTATAGCACAGGCGAATAATATTATAAATAATATCGATGGAAAGGAAACTCCAGATGTAACGACTCAGGATTTGAATAATGTTAAGGGGGAAGCTCTGTTTTTACGTGCGTTATCTTATTTCGATCTGTTGCGTACATATGCACAGCCTTATACGTATGAACCACAGGGTTTAGGAGTCTCTATTACATTGGTTGTTGATAAAGATGCCCGTCCCGCTCGTAATACTGTTGCAGAGGGTTTTGACCAGGTTGTAAAAGATTTATTAGAGGCAGAAAGTTTGATGGATGACGAATATACTCGTTACAATGCTGCGGATCCTTATTCTGTTGCCAGTAAACCGGCTATTTGGGGATTACTTTCAAGAGTTTATCTGTATATGGGAGAATGGCAAAAAAGTGCGGATTATGCTACCAAAGTAATAGATAGTGGTTTGTTTAATATGTTTACAGAGAGTCAATTGCCAAATGTATGGGGAAAAGATGCTTCGGATGGTGGAGAAGTTATTTTTGAAGTGTATGGCAGTGATAAAAATTATTATAATGAATATTGGGAAGACATCTCTTGGATGACTAATCCTGATGGATATGCGGATGTGGCATCAACTGCTGATTTACGTGATTTGTATGAAGAAAGTGATGTCCGTCTTAAATTATTTAGATCTCATAAAGATGCACCAGACCATTTCTGGACAACGAAGTATTCGGCAAAAGATCCGGCATCTCGTCCTTCATATGCGAATATTGTAGTACTTCGTTTATCTGAGATGTACTTGAACCGTGCGGAAGCATTGGCTCATGGTGCAACTATTGCAGGGGCAACTGCTGACGATGATTTGTTGACGATAACATCTAATCGTGGTGCTTCGCCTGTAACAGCAACATTAGAAAATATTTTGTTGGAACGTCGTAAAGAACTTGCTTTCGAAGGGCATTTGGTTTATGACATGGCTCGTACCGGAACATCTTTACATCGTGTCGATTACCAAGGGGCGGCTGATGCTAAAGATATTGAGTTCCCAAGTTACCGTTGGGCATTACCAATTCCGAAGAGTGAAATGGATGCTAATCCCAATATGGTTCAGAATGATGGTTATTAATTAATGGATGGAGGAATACTTGCTCTTTCGAAAATGAGCAAGTATTCCCTATCTGATAATATTTGATGCATATGAATTGGTTTATCAGATTAGTATTATTGATTTGTTCGATGTCGTGGGGAATGAGTACGTTTGAAACTGTTTCGGCGTCTGGTTATGTTCCAACAACAACGTGGCCTTATTTGTATGAAGACTTTGTGGATGGAACAGTTTATTTCTCCAAAGAACAAAAGACAATGCACTTGAAATTGAATGTGCATCTTCAAAATTGCACATTACATTATTTGGAGGGCGATAAGGTTATGCAAGCTGATCCGCGTAATGTGGAGATGATTCAATTGGGGGATGTTTCTTTTATTTATATGAATGGAGAATTGGTCCGTTTTATAAAGGCAGAAGAAGGTGTCGCTTTAGTTAAATTAGTAAAAGCTGATTTAGATGAATTGAATAAAAATACACATGGCGCTTATGGTATGAGTACTACTTCTTCTTCTGTAAACCAGATTGTTTCTATTGGGGCACTCGGTGTTTCTAATTTGATTTATACCCGGATGAGACAGGAGAGGAAAGAAGGTAAAGATCTCCCTTTAATTGAGAAATACTATTTTATCTTTGGAGATAAGATAGTAGAAGCTACCCGGAAAGAAGTTGAAAAATCCCTTGGCGATAACGGTAAAACTAAATTAAAAGCATTCTTAAAACAAAATAAGATCAAATGGAAAGAGGAAGCCAGCTTGATAAAGCTGTTAGAATTTTTCTATCAATAGAGAATTTTCCCAACACATTTACACGTATTTACACATATTAGACACACAAAAAGAAGCCAGGGTTTGTAGTGATACAGACCCTGGCTGTTAGAAAGAAACTTTTAAATACTTCTCTGAGCCTTGTTTTATATCAGCTGGTCAAGGATATGCTGAAGTTTGTGCTTCATTAATAATCTGTACATTTGTAACACAAGAAGAACTTTCGTTGAAGTCCGGTGTGGGGATACGTTTTGTGCGTGACCTCGAACAAGGAAAAGAATCGCTGCGCCTTGACAAGGTGAATCAACTTCTTGATTTCTTCAATTATGAAATGGTCGCAACATCAAAAACAAATAATCAATGAGACAAGCTAATATATGTATGATGATTTATTAAGAGAATGTCGTGATCGGATTGTTTCAAAATAATGTCTGGTTATATTGGTGACTTGTAGTGATATAGCCGTAGGAGCTCTAAACAAAAAATCCCCGAAGTTCTGAAAACTTCGGGGATTTTTATTTACTTGATTTCTTTCTCTTCCATCATGTCCAGTTCATTCTTGTCGGAGTCGATAAATTTGTACTCCAGAAAGCCCAGACTTTGATTGGGGATTACTTTAATACCCATCGAGTATTTCAGTTTCCATTTCCAACTGAGCGGAAATCTTCCGCTTTTAATAAATGCTGCAACATAAGGATGTACGTGCAGGGCGAATTTCTTCACATTGTGTTTGTTCACTAAACAGTCGATCTTTCCTTCCAGGCTGTCGGTAAACAGGATAGAGGGTTTGATGGTGCCTGTGCCGAAACAGGTCGGACAAGCTTCGGATGTATCGACATCCATTGCCGGACGAACACGTTGGCGGGTTATCTGCATCAGACCGAATTTACTCAACGGCAAAATGTTATGCTTTGCCCGGTCGTTAGCCATCGCCTTGGTCATGTGTTCGAACAGTTTCTGCCGGTTGGCAGCTTCAGCCATATCGATAAAGTCGACTACAATAATACCACCCATATCGCGCAGGCGTAATTGACGGGCAATTTCGTCTGCAGCTGCTGCATTCACGTCAATCGCTGTTTTTTCCTGGGCATCGCTGCCTTTCGAACGGTTTCCGCTGTTCACGTCGATAACGTGCATGGCTTCCGTGTGTTCGATGATAAGATAGGCTCCACTTTTGTATGTGACGGTGCGTCCGAACAGAGACTTGATTTGTTTTGTGATTGCAAAATTATCAAAGATAGGGAGTTCACCGGTGTACCGTTGTACGATCTCTTCCCGTCCGGGTGCAATCAGGCTGACATAATCACGGATGTTGTGATAGATGTCCGCATCGTTCACATAAATGTTCTGAAAAGAGGGATTGAAAATATCACGTAACAAAGCCACTGCTCGTGCCGTCTCTTCGTAAATGAGCGCAGGAGCTTTTACTTTGGTGATTTTAGGGATATTTTCTTCCCAGCGTTTCAGCAATGTCTTCAATTCATGATCGAGTTCGGCAACGCGCTTTCCTTCCGAAGAGGTACGTACGATTACGCTGAAATTCTTCGGTTTGATACTTTGAATGAGTTGGCGTAGACGGGCACGCTCTTCGCTCGATTTGATTTTTGTGGAGACCGATACTTTGTCTGCAAACGGTATCAGCACGATGTATCTTCCTGCAAACGAAAGTTCGGAAGTCAGTCTGGGACCTTTTGTGGAAATCGGCTCTTTGGCGATCTGCACCAGCACTTCCTGTCCGACTTTGAGCACGTTACTGATACTTCCGTCTTTTTCAATTTCGGGAAGCAACTGCAGTTTGGAGATGGCGGGGAGCTTTTTTTCTCCCTTCTGTTCTCCCAGTGCCTGCTTGAGGAATTTCTGCTGGGTGTTGAAATTTGGACCTAAGTCCAGGTAGTGAAGAAATGCATCCTTTTTATAACCTACATCAATGAAAGCAGCGTTCAAACCCGGCATCAGTTTTTTCACCTTGCCCAGATATATATCGCCGACGGCGAAAGAGACATTGCGGGCTTCCTTTTGGAGCTCCACAAGGTTCTTATCCTCCAGTACGGCTATAGATACCTCTTTGGGTTGTACATCAACTACTAATTCACTAATCACTATAAAAAGAGGTGTTAAATACGAGACCTTATTAAATACGCAAAGAACAAACTTAAAAAGGTCTCTTATTAAGTTTGTTCTTCAGAGTTGCTCAAATAGACTTATTTCTTTTTGTGTCTATTCTTCTTTAGTCTCTTTTTGCGCTTGTGCGTAGACATCTTATGTCTTTTTCTTTTCTTTCCGCTAGGCATTGTTTTAAAATTTTAAATTAAACTATAATAACTAAATTACTTTACTTCGTTCAGGAAAGTCTTAGCCGGCTTGAATGACGGAATGTTATGTTCCGGGATGATGATCGTAGTATTCTTTGAAATATTACGAGCTGTTTTCTGGGCTCTCTTTTTAATCACGAAACTTCCGAAGCCTCTCAGGTATACATTTTCACCCTGAGACAATGAACTCTTTACGATATCCATGAAGGATTCTACGCTGTTCAGCACTGTCTGCTTGTCGATACCCGTGCTTTTTGAAATTTCGCTTACAATATCTGCTTTAGTCATGTCTATAAATTAATTAAATAATTGATTTGGACCTATTAATTTTTTGGAATGCAAATATATAGCTTTTTATTTAAGTGGAAAAAGAATTGCCAGCCAATTTTTAAGAAAAATGTTTCCTTACAATCCGTTAGAACTATGTATGTTTGCAGTAATCAATTAGTTGCAGGTCTGGAGAAGACCAAAAAGAAATGTATGTCGCAGATAGAAAACAAATTAGAAATCAGCCGCTTATTGCGGGATTGGTACCAAAAGCATAAAAGGGAGCTACCTTGGCGGGAATCTTCCGACCCCTATATCATCTGGATATCCGAGATAATCCTTCAGCAAACACGGGTGGCGCAGGGGATGGATTATTTCCTCCGCTTTACCGGGCGGTTTCCCGATGTAGCCTCACTCGCATCGGCGGAAGAGGATGAAGTGCTGAAATATTGGCAAGGTTTGGGCTATTACAGCCGCGCCCGTAATCTCCATGCCGCAGCCAAAGATATCATGGAACGGTTCGGCGGCGTTTTCCCGCAACACTATAAAGATGTGATTTCCCTGAAAGGAATAGGGGAATATACGGCTGCCGCTATCGTCTCTTTTGTCTGGAATCAGCCTTATCCGGTGGTCGACGGGAATGTTTTCCGGGTCCTTTCGCGTCTTTTTGCCGTGGATACTCCGATCGATACGCCAAAAGGAAAGAAAGCGTTTACGGAACTGGCCGGTGTGGTGATGGACCCTGAATATGCAGGTTGGCATAACCAAGCCATTATGGAATTGGGCGCTTTGCAATGCGTCCCCCAAAATCCCGATTGCGGGGTTTGCCCTTTGAAAGAACGGTGTATGGCTTATGGGGCGGGGACGATGCAGTCTTATCCCGTGAAGCAGAATAAGACAAAAACGAGGGACCGCTATTTCCATTACCTATACATTAATTATAAAGGGAAGACCTGGCTGTCCCGCCGGCAAGGAAAAGATATATGGGAGGGACTCTACGAGTTTCCGCTTATCGAGACGGACCGTGCGGTGGATTTTGCAGGATTACAGGAGACGGATGCGTTCCGCCGGCTCTTCGCAGGAGCGGGAAAACTGGATGTCTCGGTAGGATTGTCCGGAGTAAAGCATGTCCTGTCCCATCAGATCCTATATGCCACTTTCTACCGGATAGAGATAGAGCGGGAGAACGAGGCGTTGCAAAGCTTCCTTTCTGTGCCGGTGGAGGATCTTGATAAATATGCAGTGCCCCGCCTGATACATATTTATTTAGAGAAATTAGAATGAAACTTGTCAGAATGACTGAATTTATGTTTCTTTGTAAACTAATAAAAGAATAAAGCTATGTCATTGAATAAAGTTATATTAATCGGTAACGTCGGACGTGATCCGGAAGTACGTTACTTCGATAGTGGCGCTGCTGTCGCCAACTTTCCGCTTGCCACTTCAGAGAGAGGCTATACCTTGGCTAACGGTACGGTCGTGCCGGAACGTACGGAATGGCACAATGTCGTTGTCCGCCGTGACCTGGTCCCCTTTGTTGAAAAATGGGTGAAGAAAGGTTCCGGGCTTTATGTGGAAGGAAAGATCCGCACACGCAACTATGACGACCAGGCAGGCGTGAAACGTTACGTAACGGAAATCCATGCAGACCGCGTCGAGTTTTACAGTACCGGCACAGCTCCCGCCAATCGTGAGGGCGCTACTAACACCGGCACGACGATGACATCCCAACCCGGCGGCCAGCCTCAGACGGCTCAGCCCGCAACCGGTTATCAGCAACCCGCATCCGGACAACCGGATACACCTTTAGAATCTAACAGTGCGGACGATCTTCCGTTCTGATATTGTTTAACTAATACGGTTCCCCTTGGACTCAGACTATTATTTATCGGGCTTATTCGATCAGGTTACTATACAGGCGCTCACAGCAGGTCCTGTAATAGCGTTAAGCCTTGCAATCCTCCTGCTGTTTGTTTCCGGCTTCGTGTCGGCTTCCGAAGTGGCCTTTTTCTCGTTAACCCCGGGTGACATCAATGACATCCGGGAGGAGAATGCGCCTTCCGATCCTTTGATCCAGCAGTTGCTGGATCGTTCCGAGTACCTGCTCGCTGCTATTCTGATAGCCAATAACTTTGTGAATGTGGCTGTCGTTATGCTGTGTACCTACGGCATCAATGCCATTATCAATTTCTCCGCAGCCCCGATGCTGGGCTTTATTCTGGAAACGATTGTCCTGACATTCCTGTTGCTGTTGTTCGGCGAGATCATGCCTAAGATTTATGCTCAGAAGAACTCGTTGCGGTTTGTCCGCAGTTCGGCTCCTGTGCTGAATGTGTTGGAGCGCATCTGCCGCCCGCTGTCGAAGGTGCTGGTGACATCGACCAGCGTCATTAATAAGGCGTTGGTAAAGAAGAAATATGACCTTTCCGTCGATGAACTCTCCAAAGCGTTGGAACTGACTTCCACCGAAATGCCGGAAGAGAAAGAGATGCTTTCGGAAATCATCAAGTTCTACAATAAGACGGCCGACGAGATCATGACGCCCCGTTTAGATATGGAAGATATCGACATCAAGACGAGTTTCCGCGCCGTGATCGACTTCGTTATCCAATCCGGTTATTCCCGTATTCCGGTCTATGCCGATTCGGAAGACAATATTAAAGGCATCCTGTATATAAAGGACCTTCTGCCGTATGTCGAGAAGCCCGACACGTTCCGTTGGCAAAGCCTGATCCGTCCGGCTTATTTCGTGCCCGAGACGAAGAAGATAGACGACCTGTTAGAAGAGTTCCGCACCAATAAGATACACATGGCAATCGTGGTGGACGAGTTCGGCGGTACGTCCGGTATCGTGACGATGGAAGATATCCTGGAAGAGATTGTCGGCGAGATATCCGATGAATATGACGAAGACGAAAAGCTGTTTATCCGCCTGGCCGACGGCAGTCTCATCTTTGAAGCCAAGATATTGCTGACCGACTTCTTCCGTGTGATCGAAGCCGATCCCGCCGAGTTCGGTAAGCTGACCGAAGAGGTGGAAACGCTGGCCGGCCTTCTGTTGGAGATAAAAGGAGACTTCCCGCGCCGCCGTGAGATCATCGACTATAACGACTGTCGTTTCCAGATCTTAGAGATCGATAACCGCCGTATCCTGAAAGTCAAGTTCAACCGTATTTCCGATCAGGAAAAGGAAAAGCAAGAGGAGTAATGCGTCTTTCTGCCGGCATATTATGGGTTTTGCTGTTGGCCGCGTGTACAGCTTGCACGGAATATACGCCGAAGCCGCGCGGTTATTTCCGTATCGACTTACCGGCGCCTTCCTATCAGGAACTCCCTGTCGAGGATTTGCCTTATACTTTCAGGCTTTCCCGGCGGGCTGTGGTGGAGCTTCCACCGGTCGGCAATCCGGCAGGTTGGATCAATCTTTCCTATCCGCAGTTGAATGTGAAGCTATATTGTAGCTATCTGCCCGTAACACCGGCCACTTTGAAAGGGGCGGAAGACGAATGCCGTGCCCTCGTCGTGCGGCAGGCAAAGCGTCCGGACCAGATCAAAGAGCAGGCCTACAGCAATCCGGAGGCGGATGTCTACGGTTCGCTATTCTTGCTGGACGGCGAATCCGCTTCACCCTTGCAGTTCATGCTGACCGACAGTGTTTCCCGTTTTTTCCGGGGTGCCCTGTATTACGATTGCATCCCGAATGCAGATTCCCTGGCGCCTGTCACCCAATATCTGAAAGAGGACATCGTAGAGTTGATCCAATCATTTAGCTGGAAGAAATAAATGCCGCTTCTTCTGAAACATACCGCCCCGCTCCGGGGAGTCTGGAAGATTGAAGAGTCTTCGGACACGCTCTTTTCCCTTTTGGAGAACGGGGAAGAGTACCTGTCGCAACTGGAGGATATCCATACGGAACACCGCCGCCGGGAATGGCTTGCCAGCCGCGTGCTCCTTCAGACGCTTCTCGGCCGTCCGGCCCGTATCGCCTATCATCCGAACGGTGCGCCCTATCTGCCGGATTCTTCTCTATACATCAGCATTTCCCATACGAAAGGATACGCCGCCATCCTGTTGCAGGATCATCCCGCCGCCGGTATCGACATCGAATACCGTTCCGACCGCGTATTGAAGATCCGCAGCCGTTTTATGAATCCGGAAGAAGAAGCAAGCCTTGACCGCGAGCACGAGGCGGAACACCTCTTACTCCATTGGTGCGCCAAAGAGACGCTGTTCAAGATGATCGGCCGGGAGGAGGTCGATTTCCTAAAGCATCTGCATGTACGGGCATTTCCGTATGCGGAGGAAGGAAGTTTCCGGGTGCAGGAGACGCGGACTGATAAGGCGGCGGAATATGAGTTGGAATATAGGATAGAGAAGGACTATGTCATAGTCTGGGCTTCGTTTATAAAAGGCGTCCGAAAATAATAACGGACGCCTTAATAAATAATAGTTATTTATAGATAATGATTTTAGCTGAACCGGAATTTTCTAAATGTCGGGTATTTTGCAATACTTTAAAAGATTTGGATTTAGACTTTAATATGTAATCATCTAAATTAAAATCTTCGGTCATTCGTATAAAATGGCCTTTAGGGGTTTGCATCTCGTTAATATTAGAAAATTTCACTGTTCCGCCGAAATGATCTTCTCCTGTTTTATCGTCGGGAAAAAGACTTCCATTGCCAACATAATTGCCGGAATAATCATATCTATCATGTTCCCACTCTTCGTAATAATAAGTCGCATTTGTTTTTAACTCAGAGCCAGAATATGTATAGTCTCCTCTGATAACCCTATAGAGAGGACCTATCATGTATCCTGATTGGGTTCCGTCATTCCAATATCCGATCCAAAGCTGTTGTTTGTTTGGATTTAAGACATATTCAAAGGTCCCATCCGGGAAAAACTCAAGATAATTATCATTTGGTATCAGAGGTGTTGTTAATATGGGATATTCAGGAAGATTATGATGACCATCCTCCCACCATTTCCCCACAATCGAAAATTCTTCCTCTTCCTCTTTGGGTTTAAACGTTGCCTGGCTGATTACTTCTCCGCTTGCATCGAATATTTTGGCTGTCAGAGAATCATTGGGGACGGTCGGTGTCCATTGAACTTTAGCGTTCCCTTGTAAGTCCGTGAGGAGGAAATTCTGGCTTACCTTACCTTTTGGTGATTCGAACTTGACGGAGACTCCTTGAATAGGGAGGTCTGCTGCTAATAGTTTACGTGTTACATTGAATGTGACTTCGATAGGTTTGTCCAGTTGAATGTCCAGCCCGTTTTCAGGCGATTTAAGTTCGATTTTGTCTGGAGCATTGTAGAACAGGCCTTCAAAGGTGATGGGAGGAAACGGTAATTCCTCATTTATTCCGATGAAATCAAGCATGATACTTGTTTGCAGGTCAACGCCTGCATATGTTTTTTCCGTCCAGCCATAATAATCCTTGCTAATGGAACCCATTTCGTTGAACATACCCATTTTTACCGAATCTTTCAGGAACGGCTGGGGAGAAAAAGCCGGGCCGAGAAAGTTATATAATTTGATCTTTATTTTGGGATATGCCGATATTTTCATGTTGAGATTGGCGAAGGCCGTGATTTCAAGCGGATGTATTTGGTATTCAAATGTCGGCTCACCGATAGGTTGCCATTTTTTTTCTTTGTATTCAATGCCGGTTGTCAAACTGCCACTAAAGTTAACGCCTCCTTTGATTTCAATCTTGGCATCTCCATCGGCAGAGAAATCTCCTAACAGATCGCTGCCTAATGTTATAATGACAGGTATTCCTGTAGGGGTAAAGAAAGTGAAAACACGTGGTTTGAACATCCCTTTGGCTATTGTGATATCATTTTCTTCATATTTGAATTTGCCTTTGGCCGAAGCTCCCAATATCATATCCCATTGAGCTTTTGCACCTATTGTAAAGCGAAATTCTTCCAATTCGCTTACCTTTATTTTTAGGTCTTCGGTGATTTTCTTTTCATTCACAGCTTTGCCGAATTTGAAATGTGCGGTCGCATTCAATGAAAAGTTTTGCTTGTAGGTGTCCCAATAGAGTGCAAGGTTTCCGTCTTCACTTGCAGATATGACTTTTCCGCTATTGTCGATTTCCGGGAATGAGATGTTAAGTCCTGTTTCGCCCTCCGTTCTGGTTAGAGGTATTTCTTTATGGATATCGTAGAGAGTCCGGTATGAATTGTTTTCATTTATCTCTATAATCCGAACAGGATGGAGTATACCGTTCGCATCAATAGAAGCTGTTCCGGATTTAGTCGGTGCACGTTCGGCGGAGGGGGCGAGTGACAGCGTAAATTCAGTATCTGCAAACAACTCTGTCATGTTGGCTTCAACGGTTTGCAATGTTGCAGTTTTGTTACTAACGTCTGTATTCATAACCCGGCGGATGTAGGTTGATGTGTCAGTCTCGAGGACGATAAGCGAGAGGCCGTTTTCGAATTCGGGGGCTTTGTCTGTGAACGTCAGCGTCACATCTCCTGTCTTCATATCCATCTTTGTGATCTGGGTTTTCTCCCAGTCGATAGGGACATAAGTCGAAGTGTTTTCGGTAGTAGGTGTGTCCGGGCCATCCGGTTCCGGGTCTACGGCCGGTTCGTCTTTGCCACATCCAGCGAAGAGGAGCAGCAGCAGGGCGAGGAATAAGTAGAGGTTTGTTTTCATGTTTTTAGGATTTAATATGGATAACAAATTTAGAAAAATAGTCGGATGCATTTTTTTCGTTTGTTCGGCCTCGCGTATAAAATGCAAAAAACGGCATTATCCGGTTGAATAATGCCGTTATCCGGTAAAAAAGGTCCCGTCCGCTGTCCGCTTTTTTAGACTTTTCTCGGCTCACCCGCTAATCATTGGGGATAAACATAAGGATGAGGCAGGTTATGCGGATCAGTTTAAACCTGGCAAGTTTTGAACCTCCTGCAAATCTGATGAATATTACAATAACCCCCTTTTTTGCCATTTTTCTATTTCGTCTGAAATCTTGATCGATTTTGGATTGACTCTTTTCACCTTTTAAACTCCCCTTTCTGACAATAAGAAAAACGAGGTGCGCAGTCCTTTTCGAAAAGCGTGCAATTTGGTTACCGAAAACCAGAAACGCCGACAATGTGATAAAGCTTAACTCTCGGAGAATCGAATATTTGAAAACAAAACGGACGGCGTCCCAAATATCCCAAGGAAATTCAGGTGCTTTTTTGCCCTAAAGACGGTCCTCTTTCCAATTACGACCGTCCAAATCGCCATTACGACCGTCCTAATCTTCGCGAGGTGCCGAGTGCACTACACATTAGCACGGTCATAATAGCAAAGAGGACGGTCGTAATTGCTGGGAACGGTCAAAAAAGGCGAAAAAGTCCCTTTTTGAGGCAAAAAAAGTGGATTAACATTTGTTTAGTTCCAGATGTCTTTTGAGACTAAAAAACACGTTTTATACAATAAGCCCCCTGCCGCAGGCTCTCTTTTGCCGTTGATTTCAATCAACGGATTGATAAGCACCCGGCTTTGCCGGATTCCTCTGTGGGTTTGAACCCCCTTTCAAATATCTACAAATAATCCTATTAAAGGGACTCAAGCCCACAGAGGAAGAGGCTTTGCCCCTAAGCTCTAAAACCGTTCGTTGAAACGAAACGGCAAAAGAGAGCCTGCGGCAGAGGGGTTATTGTAAAAAACGCATTTTTTGAGCTCGAAAGGTCCCCTAATTCAAACAAATGTCAACCCACTTTTCAGCCGTCAAAAAGGAGCTTTTTCCTATGATCCGGTATCTTATCGCCAT